>JAACJX010000588.1 GCA_014237545.1 Ardenticatenia bacterium
CTGCGCTGGACGCCGGACGAGGGCTATTTCCTGCTGGAGCGCCACCTGCGGCGTCTGGGAGAGTCGGCGGAATATTTCAGCTTTCGTTTCGACCGGAGCGCGGCTGAGCGCGCCCTGGCCCAGGCCGCAGCGACTCTCACATCCCCCAGCAAGGCGCGACTCCTACTCGACCGGTGGGGGCAGTTCGAATTCGGCGCGGTTCCGCTGGACGCACCTGTGCCGCCGATTGTGAGTATCGGTCTGGCCATGCGGCCGGTATCCTCGACCAACGTCTGGTTGTATCACAAGACGACCCATCGCGAGGACTACGAGGCCGCACGCGCCTCGCGCCCCGATTGCGACGACGTGATCCTCTGGAACGAGCGCCGCGAGTTGACTGAGACCACCATTGCCAACCTGGTCCTGGAGATCGACGGCCGGCGCTACACGCCGCCGGTGTCTTCCGGTCTGCTGGCGGGGACGATGCGTGCCTCTCTGCTTGAGAGTGGCGAGATCGCCGAGCGCGTACTGACGCCGGCCGATCTATCGCGCGCGGCCGGCATTTGGCTCGTCAATTCGGTCCGCGGCTGGATGCCGGCGGAGTTNCAATCATTACAAAACNCCGAGATGNCTTGAACCGNGCAGCCGGCCCGTGCTAAAATGGGTGNACNATCAACCGGATCGTGNGTATCCGGCANCGTGGTGATGCATTGCCTATGAATCGAATTCGTATCGTCCTTATCCTGATCCTGGCTGCGATGGGCCTGTTTTTGGCCAATCAGACGGCGTCCGCCGCCGCTAGCTGCTACATTCTTTCCAACGACATCGGCTACGTCTGCGACACGAACCCGCCGCCGTCGTCATACGTGCAACCTCCCTTGCGGCCCGATAGCATTCTGCCCGGCCGCAAGTATGGCCGGCTGGTAGACAACATCAATGTCTATTCCCAGCCGAGCATGAGCAGCCCCATTGTTCGCAATGCTGGCGACGGTTATTTGTGGCACAGCATTGAGGACACGGCCAACAATCGGGAAGAGGGACGGCTGTGGTACATGATCCTGCCCGGCGAGTGGGTGCGGGCCGAAGATATTAAACTTGGCAACCCGGCCGAGTTCACCGGCATCGAAGTGCTGACCAAGCCCGAGCGGCCGTTCGGCTGGATGCTGGTCGATTTCTGGTACAGTGACGCGCCGGGCGAAGAGCCCAGCCCGACAGCCATCAAGCTCCCACGCTATACGTTCGTNGAAGTCTACGACGCCGAAGTGGATGACGAAGGCTGGATCTGGTACGACATCGGCTACGGCCGGTGGATGAAGCAGACCTACCTGAGCATTATCGAATTTAACCCGCGGCCGGAAGAGATCGGCGATGACGAATATTGGGTCGAAGTCGATCTCTATGAGCAGAACTTCGTTGCCTACGAGGGNGATCGCATGGTCTATGCCGGGTTGGTTTCCAGCGGCTTGAATCGCTGGCCCACCTACGAGGGGCTTTTCCAGGTCTGGGAGCGCCACCTGGAGACCAACATGATCGGCGCCGAGGGCAAAATCGACTACTACGTCAACGAAGACGTGCCCCACACTATGTATTTCGATTTNGACATCGCCCTGCATGGCGCTTACTGGCACGACCGGTTCGGCTACAAGCACAGCCACGGCTGCGTCAATATGCCGCTGCGCGACGCCGAATGGATCTTCTTCTGGTCCGAGAATGCCCCCAATGACCTGTGGGTGTGGGTTCATACGTCCGATCCGCACAACTATTTCAAGACGAATCAGGGGTAATCCAGTAAGCAGTGTTCAGTTAACAGCATTCAGTTAGCGCCGGTCTAAAACCGGCGCTTTTTATTTATCCCGTAATTGCCGGCAATTTAAGNTAGATGTATAAGAGTAGCTGACACCCTGCCGGCGGTCGGCCGTCGGCGGTTATCTTCTGGAGGCACTCATGACAGCAGGAGCGAACTTCGATCTGACGGGCAAGGTGGCCCTCATCACCGGCGGGTCGCGCGGGATTGGCCTGGCCATTGCCGAGGCCTATGCCATGGCCGGGGCGAAAGTGGTCATCGCCAGTCGCAAGCAGGCGGCCGTCGACGAGGCGGCCGAAGGGCTGCGGCGCGCAGGAGCCGACGCGCTGGGCGTGGCCGCCCACACCGGCGATGGCGCGGCTGTGGAGTCCTTGGTCGAGCGCGTTAAGAACCATTTCGGCGGCCTCGACATCTTGGTCAACAATGCCGCCACCAACCCGCACTTTGGCCCGTTCCTGAGCGCCGAGGACAGCCATTGGGACAAGATCCTCGACGTCAACGTGAAGGGCTACTTCCGCGTTGCCAAGGCTTGCATCCCGCTCATGCGCGAGCGCGGCGGGGGCAAGATCATCAACGTCGCTTCCGTGGCCGGGCTGGAGCCGCAGCCGATGATGGGCGTCTATTGCGTCAGCAAGGCGGCCGTACTGATGATGACCGAGGTTCTGGCGGCCGAGGTGGCCGCCGACAATATCCAAGTCAACGCCATCGCCCCCGGNTTTGTCAAGACGAAGTTNAGCCAGGTGTTGTGGAGCACCGACGATATCCACGACAGGCTGGTGCAGGCCGTGCCGCAGCGGCGGATGGCCGAGCCGTCGGAGATCGCCGGCATCGCCGTCTATCTGGCGTCGGCCGCGTCCAGTTTCACCACGGGCGCGACCTTTGTCGTCGATGGCGGGCAGTTGGCCGCCGGCTTGAATCTGGGATAGGGGGCTCAGGGCTGGGCAAAAGGCGCGCACCGACCCAAGATAGTCAATCCGTCGACTGAAAAGCTCAGGGCGCGGGCGTCGAAATGGTCGGGGATGAGTTCGGCCGGCCGGAAGAAGCCGGCCTCCAATTCCAGGACGAGCGTATTCCAGCCCCGTTGCAGGAGAGTCTCAAAAGCGGCTGGCTGNCCGGAATGTAATGCTACGGCTATGTCNTCCGTCCNGGTTTTGACCCGAAGCGAGCCTGCCTGTCCCAGTCCGTCGGCGGCGGCCGGATCGTAGATAGAGGACGGGACGAGTTCGACGACAGCTGATTGCTCGCTGTCGGACCAGATGTGCAGATAGGCGGGCCGGCTGGCCCAGCGCCANGACGCATCCCCGATGATTTCCTCATCATACCAGCCTGCGCCGAACAGGGCGTAAAGATCGCCCCCTCCGGCCCCGCAGTGGATGGCGATATCCGACGGGCGAGAGGGCGCGCCGGCTTGCTCCGTTGCGGTCGACAGGTCGATCACCTGGATCTCCTGTCTTGTGTTGTCGTGATCGCGCTGGGTGGCAACCACCTCGATTGCCCCCAGACTTGTCCCTGCCGCCATGTTGCTACTATCCACCTCGATGAAGAATCGCCTCTGAGCGGCGCGTGAAAGAGGCTCGCTTAATTTCCCGATCATTCCCCCGCCCGGCAGCGGGTCCAGGTTGAACAACTGGGCCGTATGCTCGGCCAGAGATACTCGCCCGGGCAGGCGCAGGGTGATATCGACTGGCCTATCGGCCATGAGCCCGACATCGAAGGACTTTTCCTGCTCCTCAGGCGTGCCGTTAGAGCTTGCCTCGATGCGCGCCGGAGACACGGCGACGAGGCGGTCGTCAAGACCGCGCAAAAACTGAATATCGGTCCAGTCCCACAATCGCTCCGGGTTTTCATCGACGTTCAGCGGCACGTTGTTCCACCCGAGCGTGGCCGGAGACACTACACCACGGTAGTGGATCGCGATGCTGGCCAGGGCCAGCAGGCCGAACCCAATCCCCAGCCCGCCCCGAAGCCGTGCAGTGGATTGGGCTGACGAGATTTCCTCCAATATGGCAATGAGGAAATAGACTGCGTAGGGAAGCACGTCGGAGAAGAACCGCGGCCCAAAGGAGTGGCCGGCCCACCAGTGGGGAAAAGACGAGATCACCAGCCAGTGGAGCGCCAGGATCGCCAGAATAGTCCAGTCGAGCAAGGTCCATCGTTTTCGCCATGCTCTTAGACCAGCTCCCACGGGGATCATGAGGAAAACAGGCGAGAAGATGAGGATGCCGCGGGCAGGGCTGACCAGGTTGCCCAGCAGGGCCTCAAACATCGTGGGCGAAAATTTCAGCCTGCTGGCCAGATAATAAGGTGATAGCCAGTTGTCGTAGAGCAACAAGTTTGATAGGACAAACGGCGCGGCGGCCAGCAATCCGAGCAGGGCAAAGGGAACGAATTGCCGCCGATAACAAAAAAGCACGTAAATCGACACGACGACGACGGAGATCACATTTGTCGGACGGACGATGTAGGCCGCCGCCAGTGGCAATGCTGCATATGGGATCAACGCTGGACGATGGCGGGCCTTGATCAGCAAGAGAAGGGTGATACTCACCATCAACATCGAGGGGCCGTGCTGCCACATGGCCCGGCTGGCCGTGGAATAGGCCGACGTGCCGAAGGCGTATACGGCCACGGCGATGAGGGCGTAGGTGGGCGGCAGGTACTCGCGGCTGATCAGATAGATGACCGCGGCCGAGAGGGCCACAATGAGCGACGCGTTGATCAATTGAATGCGCTGAACGGCGGGATCGCCAGGCGGCGTCGCCAGCAGAAATTCTTGCAGCGTCGTCCCCCGTAGTTGAGGCAAGACCGCGTCCAGGACCAGGGTCGGCGCAATTGAGAGCAACGGCCCGCCCAACGGGAAGAGTGTATCCANCCTCTCGCCTACTTTGATGACGGCGTAGTAATCCGATTGCTCGATCCACTCCCTGTACTCATCCAGGAACGGGTCACCGTCGTAGATGAGGCTGGCGAGCAGATGTGGCGCCCAGATCGGATCGGAAGTTTGCAGGTTATCGGACTTGACCAGATACAGCGCGAATACAATCACGGCGATGAGGGCGGGCGCCGCGCTCATNGTCACGAAGTTTTGGAACTTCGCTCCGACCACGCTGGTTGATTCGCGCACTGGCATAATGCGGGCCCGGCCTCATGATGATGCGCCGGCTGTGCCCCATGACATCGTCACGGGCCGATGAAGCCTCAGCGATGATTAGGACCGGTCGGGTTGGCGATTCCGGTATAGCTCCGGGTCNACGGTCCCGGCCATGGCGTCGGTATTGAGGCTGCCCCCCANNAACTCGTTTATTTTGNCGATCTGCGGCCGCGGGTCGGCNAGAACTTCGCTGTAGTGCACGTAGAGCACNCGAAAGTTCGGCTGGGCTTTGAGCCACTCATCGATCTGCTTGAGATGCTTCTCGAAGAGCATGGCCATTTGCGCATCATCCATCTTGTNCGGGTCTTCGCCGCGGCGGATGAGCATCTTGCGCTGCGAGGCCAGGATCTCCGGCATATTGCGGCGCACGAATACCACGCGGTACTGCTCCCCGGCGGGCAAATGCTTCAGCAGGGCGGAGATGACCTTGACCACCTTGCCGCGNGCTTCCACAACCCAAGTGGTGTCACCCTGGTCCATTTGCTTCACGCGCTCAAATTCATAGTATCCCTTGGGATTATCCTCGTCAGCCTCGCGCAGTTCGTCCGTGATGGGCGAAATGCCGCCCGCCTCGAGCATTTTCATCATCATCGATGTGCCCGAGCGTGGTAGCCCGGAAACGACGGTGATAAATTCGTCCTTGTTCGATTTGGTTAATTTCTGGAACAGACTCTTCATAAGGCAGTATTCTATACCAAAATTTTGGTCNGTAGATATCATTGATCCTACACACCCTGTGCGATCGCCCTNAACGGGCCGACAATGAAGGAGAACCCCTATGCGCGCCATTCGCGAAGTGCGGGAAGATGAACTGGACGAATTCGCCCGAATCACCATCGAAGCCTTTCCCGGCATGAAAGTCGAGAGCCAGGAAGCACGCGACCGGATGGTGGAACGGCTGGCCAAAGTCATGAAGGAGCCTATCGTCCATTTTTTTGGCGTTTATGATGATGGCAAGATGGTCGGGGTGATGCGCAGCTATGACTTCATGATGAAGCTCCACGACACGCGCACGCTGGTCGGTGGGTTGGGCGGCGTGGCCGTCGATCTGCGGCACAAGAAGGAGCGCGTCGCGGCCGATATGGTGCGCTTCTACCTCGATTTTTACCGCCAAAAGGGCGCCGCGCTGGCCGCGCTCTATCCTTTCCGGCCNGACTTCTACCGGCGCATGGGTTTCGGATACGGGGTCAAGATGAACCGCTACAGCTTCCGCCCCGACGCGCTGCCGGCCGGTGGGGTACGCGCCCGCGTGGATTACCTCACCGCCGCCGATCGCGACGACCTGGCCGCCTGTTATGATCGCTTCCTGGGCCGCACCAATGGCCTGATCGAGATACCCTCGCATGTCCTGGACAGCTTGTTCAGCGACCCGGCGCTCCATATTGTCGGCTATCGCGAAGAGGGAGCGCTGCGCGGTTACCTTATTTTTCGCTTCGAGGAGGCCCCGGGCCAAAACTGGCTGGCCAATAACATCCAGCTGCGCACGCTTATCTATGACGATCCACAGGCGCTGGCGGCGCTGCTGGGCTTTCTGCGCAAGCAAGCCGACCAGGTGGATCGCGTGAACTTCGAGACACAGGATGATCGCTTCCATCACATCCTGGCCGATCCTCGGGACGGCTCCAATAACCTGCTGGCCGGTTTGTGGCACCAGACGAATACCCAGGGTACGGGCATCATGTATCGCGTCATCGACGTGGCGCGGCTGTTCGAGGTCTTGAGCGAGCGGAGCTTCGGCGGCATCACCGCGACCGTGAGACTCGACCTGACCGACACCTTCCTGCCGGAAAACGGCGGGAGCTACCGGCTGGCAGTCGATGGCGGGCGGGCAAACCTGTCAGCGGGTGATCAGGCGGACGTCACCGTTGGATTAGATATCTCTGATTTCTCGTCGCTGNTGGTAGGGGCAATCGACTTCCAGCGCCTGTTCACCTATGGCCGGGCGACTATCTCCGATGAATCCTCAGTCTCCGTGGTCAACCGGCTATTTCGAGCGGAAATTATGCCGTGGTGCTTGACCAGTTTTTAATTAAAACCGCAGGCGGCGGTCAGCGATCCAATTGTTCCGCCAGCGCNTCCGNNTCNGTNACCGGCCGCAGGCAGACNAANCGGCGGCAAACGTAGGCCNCGGCCCGGCCGTTCACCATCGGCCGGTCGGCCAGCAGCGGCACGGCGTTATCCTCCCGGCCCGCGGCCACGACGAGGTACGGCCGGTAGCCGCTCGCGACGACGTTGAGCANCTTCCGCGTGTCGGCCGCGGCCGGGTCGCCGCTGATGGCCACCTCGCGCGGCTCGGCCAGGATGAAGGCCGCTGCTCCCAGCCAGTGGGCAAACGCGCTGGGATAGCGCATCATCGGCTCGGCCAGCCCGGCCACCATCGACGCCGCCGTGTCCCAATAGCGTCCCTCGCCGGTATACANNCCCAACGCGAGCAGCACGTGGGCNGCCATGCTGTTGCCGCTGGGCGTGGCGTTGTCTTGCACGTCCTTGGGCCGGTGGAGAAGTTCTTCGTGGTCGTCCGACGTATCGAAGAACCCGCCCGCCTCGTCGGGGAAGCGGGTCAGCATCCAGTCGGCCAGTTCGCGCGCCCAGAGAAACCAGCGCGGCTCAAAGGTCGTCTGATAGAGCGCCAGCAAACCATCGGCCAAAAAGGCGTAATCCTCCAGGTAGGCGTTATAGCGCGCNCCGGCGCCATCGAGCCACGAACGCGACAGCCGGCCGTCCACCTGTCGCANGTAGGTATAGAGGAACTCGGCGTTTTGCGTGGCAATGGTCGTGTAGTCGGGCCGGTCGAGCGCTCGTCCCGCCTCGGCGAAGGCGGCCAGCATCAGGCCGTTCCACGCTGTCAACACCTTGTCATCCAGCCCCGGCCACACCCGCCGCGCGCGAATGTCGTAGAGGGTTTTCCGCGCCGTCGCCAGGCGCCGCTCCGCGTCGTCCGGCTCCAGGCCGAGCGTGGTGGCGACTTCNGGCAAGTCGCGCGGAGTATTTAGGATGTTTTGCCCCTCCCAATTGCCGCCGTCGCTGACGTCGTAATAAGCCATAAACAGGCCGGCCTCCGACCCCAGCGCGTCGCGGATTTCCTGGGCCGACCAGACGTAGAACTTGCCTTCCTCGCCCTCGCTGTCCGCGTCGTAGCTGCTGTAGAAGCCACCTGCTTCGTGGCGCATCTCGCGGGCGACGAAATCGAGCGTCTCCTCGACGACCCGGCGGTAGAGCGGCTTGCCCGTCACCTGCCAGGCATGAAGGTAAACGCGGGCCAGCAAGGCGTTGTCATAGAGCATCTTCTCGAAGTGGGGCACCAGCCAGCGGTCGTCGGTCGAGTAACGGGCAAAGCCGCCGCCAATCTGGTCGTACATGCCGCCGCGGGCCATCATCTCCAGCGTGTGCTCGGCCATGCGAAGGGCCATGGCGTCGCCTCGTTGGGCGTACATGCGCAGCAGGAACTCCAGCGTCATCGACGGCGGGAACTTGGGGGCGCGGCCGAAGCCGCCCAGTCGGTTGTCGTAGGCGCGCAATAAGCCGTTGAGCGCCTGGTCGAACAGGTCTTCGTTTAGTTGGCCATCGCCGTTGACCTCCACCCCGGCTAATTGGCGCAGGTGGGTGGTGATCTCTCCGGCGCTGTGCTCGATGTCTTCCCGCTTCTCCTTCCAGGCCTGAGCCAGGGCGAGCAACAATTGCGGAAAGGCGGGCATGCCGTGGCGCGGCACGGGCGGGTAATATGTGCCGCCATAGAANGGTCGGCCGTCGGGCGTCAGGAAGACCGTCATCGGCCAGCCGCCGTGGCCGGTCATCGCCTGNACCGCNCTCATATAGATGCTGTCCAGGTCNGGCCGCTCTTCGCGGTCGACCTTGATATTGACAAAATGCTCATTCATCAACGCCGCGATTNCCGCATCCTCGAAGGATTCATGGGCCATCACGTGGCACCAATGGCAGGCGGCATAACCGATGCTGAGCAGAATGGGTTTGTTCTCGTCACGGGCGCGTCGCAATGCTTCTTCGCCCCATGGGTACCAGTCAACGGGGTTGTCGGCGTGCTGCCGCAAGTAAGGGNTTGCCTCATTCGCCAGTCTGTTTGCCATACGGGTTCTCCTATACCAGCGCGGCGCTAAGCGACCGCACGAACGCCGCGGCCGCCGCNGGCTTGTCGCTTTCCGCGCGGTCGACGGCGTTGATCAGCGCGCTCCCGACGATCACGCCGTCGGCCATGTTACCGATCGAAGCGGCCTGCTCCGGCGTGCTGATGCCGAAGCCGACGGCCAGNGGCNCGCTCGTGCGCCGTCGAACGCGGCCGACGAATTCGGCCAGATCGGTATCGATGGTCTGCCGCGCACCGGTCACGCCGGTGACGCTGACCAAATAGATGAAGCCCCTCGCGCGCGCGGTGACGGCGTCGATGCGGCGGCCATTACTGGTCGGGGCCAGGAAATGGACGTAGGCCAGCCCCTCGCCAGCGGCGGCGGCTTCCATTTCGGCCGCCTCCTCCGGCGGCAGGTCAGGAACGATGAATCCCTGGGCGCCGGCCGCCCGCGCGGCGCGCGCCAATCCCTCCAGCCCATAGGCCAGAAACGGGTTGTANTAGCCGAAGAGCAGGACTGGCGTGCGGACGCCCCGGCGGCGCAACTCGCGCACCATCTCAAGGCAGCCATCCAACGTCGTGCCCTGTTCTAGCGCCACCTGTGTGCTGTGCTGAATGGTTGGGCCGTCGGCCAGCGGGTCGCTGAAGGGCACGCCCAACTCGAGTAGGTCGCTGTCGGCAGCGATGGCGGTGATGACGTCAAGTGACGTCGCCCAGTCGGGGTAGCCGAGCGTGTAGTAAGGCATCAGCGCGGCGGCGCGGCCCTTTCCCTGCGCGCCGGCGAACGCGGCCGCGATTTGTTCAAGGCCCGTGGCTGCGGATTGTATGGCTCTTTTAGCTTCGTCCATCTCATCTCCCGGCGATTCCATTGGGGGATCGCGCCGGGTGCATTATAGTACACGACAGGCGGGCCGCGAAATCAGGGATTACCCGTAATTAATATGGATTATTGCAACACATTCTCAACTCTTGCGTATAGTGGTATGATGTTGTTTATCACAAATCATCCATTATCACGGCATCAAGAGGAAACATGAGCGTCATTGGCAATATCATCTGGTTGATTTTTGGTGGGTTCGTCACCGGCCTTGGATACATACTTGGCGGCTTACTGCTCTGCCTGACTATTGTGGGCATCCCCTTTGGCCTGAAGGCGATGCGCCTGGGCGCGGCCACGCTGACGCCGTTCGGCAAGGCGGTCATCCCCGACGAGCGCGGCGAGGGGTTCCTGCCGCTGCTGCTAAACGTCATCTGGATCTTGCTCTTCGGCTGGGAGATCGCCCTGGCCCATCTGGTGAGCGCCGCCATTCTGGCCATCACCATCATCGGCCTCCCGTTCGCCAAGCAGCACATCAAGTTGATCCCGGTGGCTTTCGCGCCGTTCAGCTTCCGCCTGGGCTAGAACGACCCGGCTATTCGCCAACTACTGGCCCGACTGGCCGACCCAACGACATGGGCCGGTTTGTCGGGCCTTTTTAGTTACGCAAATCGCTCGTCTTGGCGTAGACTTTCATGCATACCAGCGGTGACATCTGTTTTGGGAGGCAGCCTGTGAGCGACCTGGTCATCACCCGGCAACGGGACACGCTTTTCGAGATCATTCTCAACCGGCCGGACAAGCGCAACGCCATTCATCTGGACATGTTTCGCGCGTTCGACGCGGCCGTGACGCAAGCCAACCGCACCCCCGGCCTGCGGGCCGTGCTCATTCGCGGGGAGGGGGAGAGCTTCTCAGCTGGCATTGACGTTAGCGCGTTACTAGGTCTGGCGCAGACGTTCGGCCCCCACTGGATGCAGCGCATGCGCTCCATCACCGACGAATTCCAGGGCATCCTGAACCGGCTGGAGCGGCTGGAGTTGCCGACGATCGCGCTGCTGCACGGGCATTGCCTGGGTCTGGCATTCGAGCTGGCGCTGGCCTGCGACCTGCGCCTCGCCGCCGAAGGCACTGCCCTGGGTTTGCCGGAAACCCGGTTGGGAATCATCCCCGACGTGGGCGGCACCACGCGATTGACCCGGCTGGTCGGCCCCGCGCGGGCTAAGGAGCTGATCTTCACCGGCCGTCGTTTCGACGCGGCTCTGGCCGAGCAGTGGGGGATTGTCAACTCCGGCGGGCCGCGGGAAGATCTAACGGCCAAGGGCGAAGCGCTGGCGGCCGAGATCGCCCAGGCCGCGCCGCTGGCTGTGGGCATGGCCAAACGCGTCATCGACGGCCTGGCGGATATAGACCGCGGCCTGATGCTGGAGGGCTGGGCGCAAAGCCAGCTCTTCGGCACAGAGGATTTCATGGAGGGAGCCCAGGCGTTCATGACGCGCCGCCCGCCGCAATTCAAGGGTCGCTAATTGGCGGGAGTGACTAATATCGGAGGCATGGGATAATAGAGCGATGAATCAATGTCCACACTGTGCCAGCAGCCGGAATCAAGTCAAGAACGGTCACACGGCCGCAGGCACGCAATTAATCAAGTGTAAGAACTGTGGGCGTAA
>JAACJX010000094.1 GCA_014237545.1 Ardenticatenia bacterium
CCCCATTCGCAGCGAAGTGGGGCAGCGTATCCGGCGCGGTTTCATCACCGAGCCGGGCTGGATATTCCTGTCGGTCGACTACTCGCAGGTCGAGTTGCGCATCCTGGCCCANATTAGNCAGGATGAGACGCTGCTGCGCGCNTTCCGCGAGGATCAGGACATTCACACCGCCACGGCGGCGGCNATCTACGGCATCCCGGTCGAGGAAGTGACCAAGAANCAGCGCCGTTTNGCCAAGACCATCAANTTTGGTCTCATCTACGGCATGGGCGCNTTCCGGTTGGCCCGCGAAACGGGGCTGACGCTGGGCGAGGCGGAGACGTANGTCCGAAAGTATTTCGCCCAGTTCCCGGGCATNGAGCGCTATTTGAACGCCACGCGCCACAAGGCGCGTACGGACGGCTANGTGGAGACGCTGTTCGGCCGCCGCCGCTATTTCCCGGTGTTCAAGACGAGCGCGGGCAGCGCCAATCGCCAGGCCGTGCAACGCGCCGAACGGGAGGCGGTTAACCATCCCATTCAGGGCACGGCGGCCGATATCATCAAGATCGCCATGATCCGCCTGCACGCCGAGCTTAAGTCACGCTATCGCGCCCGGCTGCTGCTCCAGGTCCATGACGAGCTGCTGCTAGAGGTGCCGAATGAGGAGCTGGATGAGGTGCGCGATCTGGTGGTGGAGATCATGAGCAACGCCTTTACGCTTGACGTGCCGTTGAAAGTGGAGGCCGAGACTGGCGCGAACTGGCTTGAACTAAAAGAGTAATTGCGAAGGGTGGAATGACGTTGCCCTGTTTATNTGAGTTCGGCGAACCATTCCACCCGTCTGAAATCNACCGTTGCCGGCTCGCCGTAGGTAATATGATACAGGCCGGCCTGGCGCGGCGTGAAATCCACCTCTCCCCGCCACAAAACCTCGCGATTGATCCAGACGGTGACGGCCGCGCCGTCCCCGCTTTGGTCTACATCGAGCCAGATCTCGTTCGCATCCTTACCCGGCCGCACGTGGGGCCAGGGTTGCCAGGGGAGAAAGGCGACCGGTTCGGCGCCTGTTCCCTCTTCCCAGACCGACACGTAGCCAAGGGGCGAGAGGGCCACCCCTAGTTGGTTGCCCCCATTACCGAGCGTCAGCCCGTAGCCGCTGTCCGCTTCGCCATCCGCGTGGGCGGCCATCAGGCGGATCGAGAAGCGATCCGGAGGGTCCGGCCATGGGACAACCAGGGTCGTAACCGTCTCGCCCGCTCCGTGCGCCGTTTGGGGGCCGGGCTGCTCAGCCGCCGCCAGAGGGCCATAGGGCTTGGGGTCGAAGACGCCCGCGGCGATGAGGCCGATGGTCGCCATCGCCGCCAGCAGCAGGATAATCGCTGCCACGCGCAANACGTGGCCTTGCCGCGCGGCCGTGGATGGGTCTGCTTCCCCAGCCATCTCACGCCCCGGCCGGGGCGATGTCNGCCGCGACCTCGCCGAAGCCCACCCGGTAGTCNCCCCGCTCGGCCCAGCCGGACAGCGCCAGACGGTCGCCGTCTTCCAGGAAGCGCCGCGTTTCGCCCGTCGGCAACTCCAGCGGACGCTGGCCGCCCCAGGTCAACTCCAGNAGCGAGCCGCAGGAATCCGGNGTNGGCCCGCTAATCGTCCCCGAGGCCAGCAGGTCGCCCGGCCGCAGGGCNCAGCCNTTGGACGNGTGATGGGCCAGTTGCTGGGCCATGCTCCAATAAAGATAGCGAAAATTCGTGCGGGAGATAACCAGCGGCGGCAGCCCNGCGGCGCGCATNGCTGCGCTCTGCAGCGTGGCTTGCAGANTGATGTCGAACGCCCACTCCTCTNTGTTGCGCAAATGGGGNAGCGGGGCGGGGTCTTGTGGCGGGCCAGGGCAGCGGAACGGCTCCAGCGCGGCNAGCGGCACCACCCAGGGCGAAATGGACGTGGCAAANCTCTTGCTGAGGAACGGGCCGAGCGGCCGGTATTCCCAGCGCTGGATGTCGCGCGCGCTCCAGTCGTTGACCAGCGCCAGGCCGAAGATATGGTCGGCCGCGTCGCCGATGGCGATCGGCTCGNCCGGCCGGTTGCCTGGGCCGATGAAAAAGCCCACTTCCAGCTCAAAGTCGAGTTCNGCCGTGGGGCCGAAAACAGGCGCGTNGGCGCCGGGCGGCAGNGTCTGCCCGTTGGGACGGGTTAAGGTTGTGTTGCCGGCCATCACCGTGCTGGACCGCCCGTGGTAGGCGATTGGNAGGTGCAGCCAGTTGGGCATAAGCGCCTGTTCGGGTCCGCGAAACATCGTGCCGACGTTGGTGGCATGCTCGCGCGAGGAGTAGAAGTCGGTGTAATCGCCGATGGCGGCCGGCAAGAGCATCGCCACGGACTGTATTGGCCGCAGAGCGCGGGCCACTGTAGGGGTCAAGGGGGTGTGGTTGGAGANGGCGTCGCCCAGTAACGCCTGGAGCCGGCGGCGGGCCTCATCCCACGCCGGACGGCCGAGGGCCATGAAGAGATTAAGCGCGGGCTGGTTGAAGACGCCGCGACCGCGCAGGGCNGGCCCGTCGAACAGGCCCGNGGTCTCNAGCGCGGCCAGATCGAGCACCCAATCGCCAATGGCCACGCCCACACGAGCCGGCTCGGCCGCGGAAGGGCGAAATACGCCATAAGGCAGGGTGTGGATGGAGAAGGGAGAGTCCGTCGCGATTTCAATATGCAAGGTTGCGCCTCGGGTTGAGCCAGTTTACGCCTTTATAATGTGCTTCGGCTATACTGGCAATACGTGGGCAGGCGTTTNAGGGGATTTGAGAGTTATTGCCCCCTGAGCGTTTTGCCGGTACGATTACCAATGGCAAGCTGGTCGGGTGATCGCGGTCTCGGTTCGCCGGGGCTGAGGAAAGTCCGCACTCCACAGAGCAAGGTGCCGGCTAACGGCCGGGCGGGGTGACTCGACGGCAAGTGCAACAGAGAGGTGTATTGTCGGGAGGGGTGACTCTTCCGGCGAGGGTGAAACGGTGGTGTAAGAGACCACCGGCGGCGGCAGTAATGTCGCCGGCCAGGCAAACCCCACCAGGAGCAAGGCCAAGCAGGGCGAAAGGCGGCCTCCGGGCTGCCTACGAGGCTGCTCGTCTCGTCTGACGTCCGGGTAGGCTGCTTGAGGTCGCCGGCGACGACGGCCCTAGATAGATGATCGCCGGCGTTGCGCGGGTTTCCGCGCGGCGCTAACAGAATGCGGCTTATAGGCCGGCTTGCCAATTGTGAAGACCAGGACTNGCGCTTNGNCTCACGCCGTTTTGGAGGTTTNATGTCCGTTCGCGTNGTATTCGTTTGCTTGGGCAATATTTGCCGCTCCCCGATGGCCGAGGCGGTGTTCNANAAGCTTGTGGACGACGCCGGCCTATCGGCTCAGATCGCCNTTGACTCNGCCGGGACGAGCGCCTATCACGTCGGCGANCTTGCCCATCCNGGGACGCGGCGNGTATTGTCCGGTCATGGAATACGGTATGACGGCCGCGCGCGACAGATNAAACCCCAAGACTTNAANGACGGCAANACCTATGTCATCGCCATGGATAGCGANAACCTTGAGGAGCTGCGGAACAGGTTTGGCGACGTGCCCCATCTCCACCGGTTGCTCGATTTCGCCACCCACACGCAGGTCCATGACGTCCCCGACCCTTATTACAGTGACAATTTCGACTACGTGTACCGCCTCGTCGATGATGGCTGTCGCGGCTTACTCGAAGCGATTCGCAAGGAAGAGGGNTTATAGCTCGATACCGTCGGCCAGTTGATCCCTCCATCATCGCCCAAGAGCGCGACTTCAACCGCCCATAGATACGTATCCCTAACTCATGAGGAGAGAAATCGAGCATGCAGATCGCGAGCGAACATGATGTCATCGTTGTGGGAGCCGGACCCGCCGGAGCGACGACCGCCACCGCACTCGCTCAACGTGGATATGATGTCCTGTTGTTTGACAGGCAGGCTTTTCCCAGGGATAAGATTTGCGGCGATGCCGTGTCCCAGGGCTGCATCCGTATCATGAATGGTTTGGGCATGGGGCCGAAAGTCGAGGCGGCCGCGGCCCGCGGCGAGTTTTACCAGCTAGACGGNATGCGCCTCGTCGGGCCCAGCGGCCACACCCTCCACGCNTCGTTTAGCCANGGCCAGAACGGCGAAAAATCGTACGTTGCCCCCCGCGTCCACTTCGACGCCGTCATCCAGCAGCACGCCATAGACAGCGGCGCGACGTTTTTGCAGGCCGAGGTGAAAGAGCCGATTATCGAGGACGGGCAGGTCACTGGTGTTCTGGCACGGCAGAATGGCGAGACGAAGGCGTATCGCTCGCGCATGGTCGTGGGCGCGGACGGGGTCACGTCGACGATTATGCGCGCCTTGCGGCCGGAGGCCGAGCAGCACGTCGATAAGCATCGCGCCGTGGCGCTGCGGGCCTACATCAGCGGCCTCAAGNTCCATCCCCATGAGGTCGAATTCTTTCTCTATGACGAGATATTGCCCGGCTACGCCTGGATATTCCCGGCCGGTGATGACGTGGCCAATATCGGCCTCGGCATGCGTCTGGACCGATTTCGGAAGCTCAAAAAGAACCTCAAAAAAATGTTGCAGGATTTCCTGGAAATGCCGGCCATTCGCGAGCGGGCGCCAGGCGGCGCCCAACTGCGCGACGTGGCGATCTGGCAGCTCAACTTCGGATCGCAAAAGCGCTTGCAACAGGCTTATGACGGGGCCCTGCTGGTCGGCGACGCGGCCGGCCTGATCAACCCGCTAACCGGCGGTGGAATTCACAACGCGCTCATCTCCGGCATGCTGGCGACCGACACCATCGATGAGGCGTTACGCGCCGGCGACACGTCGCGCGAGCGACTGCGAGTCTACGAAACGCGCTGCGACGAGGAGATGTGGGACGGGATGAGAAAATCGTTCCTGTACCAGCGCGTGCTGCTGAACTATCCGTGGTTTGTGGATTTCCTGATTCGCTATCTGGGGCGTCACGGCGGGGTGGCGCAGACGTTCCTGTCCAAGCTGTGACCTGTTGGGGNANTCTGTNGACCCGCGTCGCCACGCAAGCTATGGCGCGGCGGGCGGCTGGAGGTGGGCGGCGATCTTCTCCGGCAGCTCGAAGACCGAGAGGTTCTTGCTGAAGAACANGTCGGCCCCGGCCGCCAGACTGTCCTTGCGGGCTTCGGGACGGTTGATGGCCGTGTAGACGGCGATGCACGGCGGGGCCTGGGGATACTGCTCGCGAATGCGACGGCATACCTCNATTCCATCCACGTCGGGCATCATCAAATCCANCAGCACCACATCGGGCGTGCCGACGACATCAGGCTTGCCCAGATCATCGCGCGATTTGCGGGCTAATCGATCGAGGGCCTCTTGCCCGCTCGATACGCGCTCCACCAGCCAATCGTTGCGCTCAAAAACGATGTGATAGAGATTAGCCAGGGANTGGTTGTCGTCGACGATCAGGATGGAACGTGTCATAAAATCCGGCAGACCAATAGGTAAGATGACCTGAGGGTATTGTATCGCCTGCGGCGGCTGATTGCTACCAAGGAAAAAGCCCGCCGCGCGGCGGGCTTGTCATATTTCCAATACACCAGAAAGTTGTTCGCGTGGGCAATGGCCGCCGGCTTATTGTCGCCGCGGCTCGACATTCTGCGCCTGGGGGCCTTTTCCGCGGTCGATCAGTTCGTACTCTACCTTGTCTCCCTCGAACAAGTTGCGGTATCCGTCACCGCGTATAGCCGAATAGTGGACGAAGACCTCCTTGCCGCCCTGATCGGGATTGATGAAGCCATAGCCCTTCAATCGGCTAAACCACTTGACAATGCCAGTCTCGCGAAACATATTCCATTACCTCCACAACGGGTCTATTGTTACAATGGGCTTTATTCTAATGTTGGGGGTAAGCTCCGAATAAAGCACCATTCCGGAGGGACGGAGATGGTGCTTTATCCGCAGCAACTACCAATACGTGGCTTTGCTGAAGATACCAATACAAGTGAAGTTAGTGGCAGATTATCATACCTGCCGAGGGTGGGTCAACGGGGGTGAATCATAATTCACGCCATCTTCACGCCGCTTGCACGCTCTTTTAGGGAGGCCTGAAGGAACTGCTCGCGCACGCCGGTATCGGTGAAGCCGACGCTTTCGGCGAGATTGGCTGAGGCTGTATTTTCCTCTGAAACGACGTAGAGCGGGACGCGGCCGGCCTCCATCAGATGGCCGCTGAGGGCNGCGACNACGCTGCGCCCCCAGCCCTGGCGGCGGTATTGCGGCCGCGTGCTGACCGCGATTTCGGCGAAATAGGGGGATTGCCAGTTCAGCGACGCGCTGGCCACCACTTCCTCCTCACCATCCTGGTTGGAGCGGATAGAGAAGCGCGGCAGGCCGCCGGGGCTGGTGGAACGCGTNACCAGCACGTTGACGATCGGCTCGTAGCGNGCTGGATCGAGGGCATAGAGCCGCAGNAACTCCTCGGACTGGACATCGAAGAGCGCGTCGATGAGGGGGCGATAGCGAGAGGGGATGTTGAGGATGGCGGGCTGGCCGGGAGCGAAGGCGCGCGTCAGCAACTCGGCCGACGCTTCGGTCGCGCTAGGGTCGCGGTCAATCGGCAGGCGCATCGTCACCAGCGGACGAAACAGATCGATGCCGGTGTGCGAGAGAGCCACGTAGCCATCGGCATGAGCGCCGGGGTTGGCCTCCACGCCCTCGGGAGACACCACAAGCGTAGTCTTCTCATCGGGGTGATGGAAAACGTAGTAAGCGGCCATGGCGTCGGCCGGCTCCCTATCCTTCAGGAGGTGGCGGATGGCCCGGCGACTGGCCTTGAGACCGTTTACGCGAGATTGCACAGGGCCTCCANGGCGGAGGAAATAGCCCCGTCCACGGCCTGATGAACGACGTCGCGGCCGGGTTTGTAGCTCTCCACGCTCTCGGTCGCCTCCAGGACGTTGCCGTCGACGGCCAGAACAGCCCCCGTTTGCGCGCCGCGCAGGCTGCCGACGAGGAACAGCGCCGCGCACTCCATCTCGACCGCCAGGACGTTGGCCAGGGACATGACCCGATAGTTGGGCGCGGTGGCGACCTCGACGCCGGGGTAGAAGCTGTCGCGGGAGAGGACAATGCCCGCCCGAGCGTCGGGGGCCGAGCGTTGCAGGGCCAGCGCCAGCGCCGGACTGGCCACGGCCGGGTAGCCATCCGGCACGGTCTCGCGGCCGTAGCCCGTGTTTTGCACGGCGGCCGTGGCGATGACCAGCTGGCCGGCGTGGATATCAGGCTGCATGCCGCCGCACGTGCCCACGCGAATGATGGTCCGCGCGCCGGCGACGATCAGCTCCTCGAAGGCGATGGCCGCACCAGCCGCGCCGATGCCGTGGGAGCAGACGGTGATCGGCGCGCCACGATAGACGCCGTTGTGCGCCCGGTATTCTCGCTTGTGGCTCAGAAGCGTGGCCTCTTCCAGCTTTTCGGCGATGCGGTCGGCCCGGCCGGGGTCGCCGCAGACGATGACCCGTTCGCACACCCCGCCGACGGGCAAGCCGGTGATGGGTAATTCAGTTAAGGACATTCCAGATTTCGCTTCCTAATATTCCGGCGGCGGGGCCGGCTTGTTGCCCAGCACGTCTTCGATGGCGGCCATCACGTCGCTGGTTAACTGAGGTAATAGTGCCATGGCCTCGAGATTATCATGCAGTTGCTCGACGCGCGACGCGCCCAAGATAACGGTGCTGACGTTCGGATTTTTCAGGCACCAAGCCAGAGCCAGTCGCGTCGTCGACGTGCCCAGGCCATCAGCGATTTTGGTTAGCTCGCGCACCTTGGCAAGTCGCCGGCGACCTTCCTCGCCCTCAACGATCTCGCGCAGCCACTCGTAGCCGGGCAGATTGGCGCGGGAGTCGGCTGGTATTCCGTCGTTGTACTTACCGGTCAGGATACCGCTATAGAGCGGCGACCAGATCGTCGTCCCCAGCCCCATGCCCTCGTACAACGGGGCCAGTNCGACCTCCACGCGCTCGCGGCGGAACATATTATACTCCGGCTGCTCCATCGTCGGCGGCACGAGGCCATACTGGCGAGCGACGCCATAAGCCTCGGTGATCTGTTGGGCTGTCCATTCCGACGTGCCCCAATAGAGCACTTTGCCCTGTCGCACCAGATCGGTCATGATGCGTACCGTTTCCTCAATGGGNGTGTGGATGTCGGGGCGATGGCAGAAATAGAGATCAAGATACTCCAACTGAAGCCGGCTCAGGGCAGCGTGGCAAGCCTCGTAGACGTGCTTGCGGTGCAGGCCGCGCTGCGTCGGCTTGGGGTCGTCTACCGAACCCCAGAATACCTTGCTAGAGACGATGTAGCTATCGCGGGCCCAGCCGGCGCGCTTCAACGCCTCGCCCATGATCGTTTCCGATTGGCCTAGCGCGTACACCTCGGCATTGTCAAAGAAGTTGATGCCCGCCTCGTAGGCGGCGGTCATGGTTTCCAAAGCGNCATCGACCGCCATTTGCGTGCTGAACGTGACCCACGAGCCGTATGAAAGCGCGCTGACGGGTAGCCCGGATTTACCCAGGCGACGGTATTCCATAGTCATAATTCTGTTCCTCATGTAAACGTTGTTCGGATTGGTAGGGGAAGATGTGCGAGCGAACGCCGCGGCGGATGGCTTCCTGCTGCGCGCGCCAATAGTCGGCCGCGTACAGATCGCCATGGTGGCGCTCGAATTCCTCGCGCAGATGGCCCGACAACCCGAGAAAGTTGGCGAATTCCTCCGGGAAGATGTCCTGCGGGTTCACATGGAACCATGGCTCGGCCGCCAGGTCGTCCTCATAGCGAGCCGAGGGTGGCAGCCGGCGGAAGGTGCATTCCTCCAGCAGGCAGAGCTCGTCATAGTCGTAGAAGACGACGCGNCCGTGGCGCGTGACACCGAAGTTCTTGAGCAGCATATCCCCCGGAAAGATATTGCTCGAAGCCATGTCCTTGATGGCCTGGCCGTAATCGCAGACGGCGGCGCAGGCGGCCGCCTCGTGGGCATCGCGGACGTAGATATCCAGCGGTATCACCCGCCGCTGGACATAGGCGTGGGAGATGACGACCTTCTCCGGCCCGATGGTGACGCTCTGGGTACAGGCTTCGGCCATTTCGGCCAGCAGCCCCTCGGAAAAGAGCTCCCGACTAAATTCAAGATACTCGAAGGCCTGGGCGTCAACCAGTCGCCCCGCCCGGTCGAGACGGTAGACCAGGTCGTATTTGCCCATCACCTGCTTGCGCGTGGAGTCCTTCGGATAGTTGAAGAAATCCTTGATCAGCTTGAATACCATGTCATAGCTGGGCATCGTGAAGACCAGCATGACCATTCCTCGCTGGCCGCGCGCCACCTCGAATTTCTCTGATGTATAGGCCAGGTGGTCGAGCAGGTTGCGGTACAGTTCCGTCTTGCCGTGCTTGTGATAGCCGAGGGAGATGTAGAGTTCGCCGGTTCGCTTGCGGGGCATGATGCTCTTGAGGAAGTGGACGAGATCGTAGGGGCGGTCCACGTCGACGTGAAAGTAGGAGTGGGCGAAGCTGAACAGGATGCTGACGCTGTTCTCGTCCAGCAGGACGGAATCGACAACGAGTCCCGCCGGCGTGTGGATGAGCGACAGGGCCAGCGGGATGCGGTGCGACCCGCTGAATAGCCTGCCGACGAGATAGGCGCCCATGCCGCGGAAGAACGGCGCGCGAATGATCTCCAGTCGGTCGACCGTTTGCAGCGCTCCTAGTTCTTCCAGTTGGGCATCGATCCGTTGGGCGGCCAGGCCGGCGTCGCGCTCCAAGTCAGCGTAGGGCGTCGTGAAGGCACTATCGGTCAGGACATTGGCCACAAGGGTAGGGGTAGAAGAGATGCGGCCGTAGGAGCGATAAACTGGCGAGCGCGGCCGCGTCGGAGGCGTCTCGAAGTCGGTGGCCACAAACTCGATCTGATGATCGACGCCGACGGTGGTGAAGATGCGGCGCGTGGCCGAGTTGAAAAACGTCTCGGCCAGTTCCCAGTCATTGCGGTCGGCGATCAGACCGGAATAGACCGCCTTCATGCTGGCCCAAATGAGCTTGTTCTCCACCCGGTCGCCCAGCAGATCGCGCAGCGCCGCCTCGACGAGATCGACGATGCGCCGGTAGAGGTCCAGCCGCTCGGCCGCGTCGGTCTGCATCCCGGCCCAATCCTGCGTGTCGAAGCGCACCCGGGCGCGGGCGGTGATGGTCTGGAACTGGTCGTGAAGTGTGACGTAGGCCGTCTGGATCGTCTTCGCCCCCACATTGGCCAAACGGCTGTCCGTCAGGCGCGGGGTCATGCGGCCGGCGGCAATTCCGAATGGCTGGCCGATCGCTTGCGGTTCAGGCTCAGGATGGCCAACAAGAAGAGCAGAACCGCTCCAGCGGCGAGCAGCATGCGATAATCGGGGCTGGAAGCGGTCGTGAGGGTCGCGGGTTCGGCGGCGCGGGTCACCGGCGCGGGCTCGGCCGCGGGCGGCGGCACGGGTAGCGCGTCTACCGGCGTGTCTTTCCACCGTGCGCCTTCCTCGATAAGCATCACCGGGATGCCGTCGCGNATGGGGTACTTGTAGCCGGTATCGGCCGANACCAGCCAGGAGCCGCGAACCAGTTCCAGGCGGCCGGGGTCGGCCCCGTATTTGTCCCCTTCCTGTATGGCCTGGGGGTCGCGCAGGATTTCGAGAAGATCCGGGCTGATGGGTGATTGCGTGCCATTGGTATGAGATGTCATGCTGTTACTCCCTGTGTGGTGAAATCGGTGGGCGACAGCGATGCCAGCCGCCGATTTTCATGCTCCAATGATACGCCTTCCCTCAAGGCTCTGTCAATTTTCGCGCGGCTTAGCTGTCCAGCCAGTAGAGTCCGGCATATTCCTCTTCGTCGCCGAACGCGGCCAGGGCTGTCTGTATATTTTCGTAGATGACAATGGGGCTGCGGCCGCCCAGCCAGATTGAGACGTAGTTGCGGTCGGGGTATTCGGCGCCGAGGGCCAGGACATTGGAATCAGCCACCGACTCAGCTCCCCCGCGCACGATGACGAAACGGCGAAAGTTACCGAATAGTTCCTGCTGGGCTTGCAGAAACTCCGGGCTAGCCATNGGCAGCGTTTTTTGCAATTGNGCGGCNTCCTTGCCGGGGGCCAGNGTCGCGCCGGCGGCGCTGAGGGCGGTGATGGCCGCCGCGCCCGCGCCAAATTGCAGCAGGAACTGGCGGCGGTCAATCCCTCCTTCATATTCTTCGTTGGGCTGCCGTTGCCCGGCGGGCCGCATCAGGCGGCCAAACGCGTAGGACAGGACGATTCCCCAGGCGATGAACAAGCCCCCAAGCCAGACGGCGTTGAGCAGGGCCGGCAAGGGCGAAGCCGACGTCGTCAGGCTGACGAAAATCATCGGCGCGGCGAAGATGATGCCGATGGTCAGGCCATCGATCAGGTCAGGAATGCGGCCGCGCCGCAAGATAAAGGCATAGTANATAAGGCCTACGGCCAGAGCCAGCAGCAGGAACAGGCTCAGCGATAGAAGCCATTGCACCAGCGGCGCGCTCTGGGCGATATTGCCGCCGGTTGCCGCCTGCGAGCCGCTCAGGGCGTCGACCAGGGACACCCAGGGGCCGATGCCCGCTTGAATCGGCCAGTCATACAGGTCGAACGGCACGAACGGCAGGTTCAACAGCCGGTGGCCGAGATACATGAGGCCGATCAGGGGTAGCGTGGTCAGGATGATGACCAGAACAGCAACGCCTAGCCCTGGCCGCCTTCCGATATTTGAAGCAACATCAGCCTGATTTGGGCGTGTTGTCGGGGAGAGTTCATCTGACATAGATATTCTGTATATACCGGTACGATTACAATTATCCTGAAGGTGGCGGTAGTGGCGTTAACTTCTAATGGAACGGCCAGATTCGCCGAATTTAGGGCGCGCTTGAATCGCGCAGCGCCGCGGCCAGCGCGGGGATGGCCGCCGGATCGGCCAGCAGCCAGCGCGCCATCTCGTCATGCGGCAAGTCGAACCGCCACGAGCGATAGGTCTGCTGGGGGATGTCGCGAAAAAACAGGACGACGATCACCGGCGCGCTGTCGCCCCAGCGATAGACGTAGTAGGCCGAGTTGAGGACGCCCGCCAGCGCGCCGTTCTTGTANCCNACATTGCTGNACANTTCCTGGTTNGCNTCAAACTGGNTGGGCCACTCCAAAATGAGTCGCGCCTGGTAGCTGCTGNTNGCGTCGCTGAGACCGTTTTGGGCCAGGCGGGACATCAGCGCGGCGTATGCCCCGGCCGTGCCCTGCGGCGCCAGGCGNCCGGCNNAGTAGCGCTGCGCATCCATGTTCGGGCGCCGGGTGTCGGCCCGCCACGCCTGCTCGGCGGCGCGAAACGCGGCGTCGCCAATGTACGTNGCAGCCAATTGGGCGACGCCGGCGCCATANNNCTGCGCGGAATCGGGGCCGCCATCGGCGAAAGCGGCCAGGGCCAGGCGGTCGCTGGCCTCCGGCCGGCTGTGGTTGGCCATCATCAGAAATTGTCCTAAAAAAGTGCAAGGGGCGCTGTGGCTGGCAGGGGGGTCGTTCAACCCGAGAGAGATGGCCGTCTCTTCCATGCGCTCCTGGCCCAGGCGAAGATGCAAGTAGTCGGCCGCGGCGTTGGAGCTGTGGCGGATCATCATCCAGGCCACGTCCTGGAGCAGCACGGCCGGATTGTCGTCGGGCGAGATGAGGCGGTCGTTCTGGCGCAGTTCGTTTATCGCTCGCCGGTGGGCGCCCAGGTCGAAGTTCGGCAGATAGTAGCGATCCAGCTCCGCCAGCGTCACCTGCTCTTGCGGGTTAAGCTCGCCGGCGGCCAGCGCTTCGGCGTAGGCGACCAGAGTAATGAGCTTGGCCACCGAGGCCAGAGGCATGGGTAAGTTGGCGTTCAGGTAGACGCCCTCTGCCTCCCGGCCGGCCTGGAACGCGACCAGACCGACGGTCTGCGGCGCGTCCAGCAAGCGCTCGATGGCGGGCCAGGCGGCCGCTGGCGCTTGCGATTGCAACGCCGCGCGGGTTGCCTCGCTCGCGTCCAGCTCGACCGCAGAGGTCGCCACGCCCGGCAGTGGGTCCAGCAATAGACCGCACTCCGGCGCCGCTAGAAAGGAAGGGACGGGTGTGGCCGGTCCCGTGGGCGTTTCTCCGGCAACGATAGGGAGCGCCGCCGGCGGGGCCGGGGCGGTTGGCCGCCGGGTGACGACGACCGGTGCGGCCGTGGCCTGAGGCGCGTCTGTCGGCGGCGGCGCGACGCTCTCCGGCGGACGACAGGCGGCCAGGCCGAACGCCAGAGCGATCAGGAATACAAGGCGACGCAGGTTGACGCTCGGCAAACCGTCCAAAGGCCTACCGCTGCGCTCCCGACTTCATGGCGTGGCGCTTGAGGACGATAAGGGTCATGTCGTCGAATTGGGGCGTCTGGCCGGTATGATCGCGGATGTCGTCGGTGATGTGTTTGACGAGGTCGCCCGCCGGCCGCCGAGCCGCAGCCCGGGCGGCGACCTGGAGCCGCTCCAGACCGAATTCGTCGAAGTCCTCGTTCAGCGCCTCGGTCACGCCATCAGTGTAGAGGATGATGGTCTCGCCGGGGCGCAACTGC
>JAACJX010000024.1 GCA_014237545.1 Ardenticatenia bacterium
ACGACCGGCCTGCCCGACCTGGCGATCGTCGACCTGCACATGCCCGGCATTAGCGGCTTCGAGTTCGCCCATCGCGTCCACCAGTACAGCGATCTGCCGATCATCATGCTGACGGCCGTCAACCACGAGGAGACGGTGATCGAGGGGCTGGAAGAGCATGCCGAGGATTATATCGTCAAGCCGTTCAGTCCCGGCGAGCTCGTGGCCCGAACGAAGCGCGTCCTGCGCCGCATCGGCGAATTCGCCTACGACCTGGAGCCGCAAACACGCATCGACGAACGGCTGCTCATCGATTTCCCCAACCGCACGGCCATCGTCGAGGGCAAACCGGAGGCCCTGACGCCGACGGAGACGAAGCTGCTCTACATCCTCATGCGCAAGGCCGGCCGCACCGTGCCGACCGACTACATCCTGCGCCGCCTGTGGCCGATGGAGCCGGTCTTTGAGGACCGGCTGCACGTCCATCTCCACCGGCTGCGGCGCAAGATCGAGGACCGCAAGGACAAGACCCGGCCGCGCTACATCCTCTCCGAGCGCGGCTCGGGTTACAGCTTCCGCGACCTGAGGGCCGATACAGTCAAAACCGAAGAATAAGAGGCGGAGAATCCACAGATTTCACAGATTTCACAGATTGCAATATGCCCCTGATATCTGGTTCTATCCGTGTTCTACTCCCCTGATAGAACAACCCAAATCAAAGGATCTAATTCCCGCGGAATGTCTCTGGTCAATCTGCGTAATCTGTGAAATCTGCGGATGCTTTCTGTATAAAGCTATGACCCCTTCCTGCACCCTCGACGACGTGCGCGCGGCGCTGAGCCTGCCCGACTTCGACGGCTTCGGCGCGCAGCGGCGGATGATGCCCGCCGGCCGCCCGGTCGGCCGCGCCGGCGAAGGGGCCGCCGAGCCGCGCCTGGGCGGGGTGCTGGTGCTGCTCTACTGCGCCGATGAGGAACTCCACCTTGTCCTCACCCAGCGGCCGGACTACGACGGCGTCCACTCCGGCCAGGTCTCCTTCCCCGGCGGCCGCCACGAGCCGCCCGAGACGCTGGAGACGACCGCCCTGCGCGAGACATGCGAGGAGATCGGCGTGCCGGCCGGCGACGTGGAGATACTAGGCAGCCTGACGCCGCTGTTCGTCGTCCCGTCGAATTTCGAGGTGCACCCGTTCGTCGGCCGGTATAAGGGCGACGGGCGGCCGGTGTTTGCGCCCGACGTGCGCGAGGTGGCGGCTATCCTCGAGGTGCCGCTGCGGCTGCTCCTCGACCCGGCCACGCGGGTGGAGGAGTCGATGGAGTTGCGCGGCGGGCTGCGCCTGCGCGTCCCCTGTTTTCGCGTGGGCGAACACCGCGTCTGGGGCGCGACGGCGATGATGCTGAGCGAGTTCCTGCAGCGGATTGAATACGTGCGCCACTACGCGGCCCGCTTGCGCGACTAAGCCGGGCTCCCTGCCCGCTTTACTCAGAGCCCATAAGCTATTCCCCTCATACCAGTCGCCATACCTGTCAATTGTCATATCTATAGATGACATTTAGCACGTGACATTACTCAATTCGATTTGCTACATTTCACACTAGGCTGAGTGGATCAGCCGGGCAGACTGGAGGCCACACTTTCCTTCATGAACGGGCTTGATCAGGAGGAATCGCCCGGCATAGAGAGGAGGAGAGAAGGTACCCCGGTATCGCCGATAGTCCTGACGCGTATCTATTGGCGGCCGCGTGGGGCTTTGTTCATTCCGCCAATTGTTCTAGGAGGAACCCAAAATGAAACGCTTTCAATTGATTGGTGGACTGGCGCTCTTCGGTGCCGTCCTGTTGCTGCTTGTTGGCGTCGTCAGTGCCGCGAAATCTCCCCCACCGCCGGAACCTCTCGCGCCGGTGGAAGCATTGGGCAAGGCGATTTTCTTTGACGAGAATTTGTCGCTCAACAGGAACCAATCCTGCGCCACGTGCCACGCGCCGGAGGCGGGCTGGGTTGGGGCCAAAAACATTTTCAACGAAGCCGGCAGTGTTTACGAAGGATCGATTGCCGGCGCTTTCGGCGACCGAAAGCCACCTTCGGCCGCCTACGCCACGACCAGCCCTATCTTCCACTATGACGAGAAAGCCGGTCTGTGGGTCGGCGGCAACTTCTGGGACGGCCGCGCCACAGGGAACAGGTTAGGTAACCCGGCAGCCGACCAGGCCCAGGGGCCCTTCCTCAATCCGGTCGAACAGGCGCTATCCGACTCGGCCTGTGTCGTCTACCGGGTCTGTATGGCCGACTATCCGGTAGATATGACCGAGGTGTATCCCGGCGCCTGCAACATCACTTGGCCTGCGGGTACCGACACCGCTTGTGGTGTGGAAGGCAGTGTGATTGGCCTGAGCCCCGGCGACCGCGCCACGTCGAATATGGCCTATGACTCCATCGCCCTGGCTATCGCCGCCTATGAGGACTCGCGCGAGGCCAATGCCTATAGCTCCAAGTTCGACGCCGTCTATGACAAACAGGCCAAGATGACGAAACTGGAGAAGAAGGGCTATAACATCTTCCGCGGCAAGGGGAAATGCTCCCTCTGTCATTTGGATAAGGGTGCAGATCCGCTCTTTACCGATTACACCTTCGACAACCTGGGCATTCCCAAGAACCCCGAAAATCCCGTCTACCAGGGCAATCCTGATTTCGTAGACCCCGGTCTGGGTGGCTTCCTGATGAACTCAGGGTATGACGAAGAGATTTACGAGGCCGAGTGGGGCAAGCACAAGGTGCCGACTCTACGCAATGTGGCCCTCGCGCCGGATGGCGTGGTGAAGGCCTACGGCCACAACGGCTATTTCAAGTCACTCTATGGCATCGTCCACTTCTACAATACGCGGGACATCCTGCCGGAGTGTCCTGGCGATTACACTGAGGCGGAAGCGCTGGCGGCCAACTGCTGGCCGGCTCCCGAAGTGATGGAGAATATGAACACGGCCGAACTGGGTAATCTGCGCCTGACCTACGCCGAAGAGATGGCGCTGGTGGCCTTCCTGGAAATGCTGGACGACGGCTATTTGCCCTAAATCGCTCTCTGCTGATGATATAGGCGCGTGTGCTGCCCGCCTTGAATAACCAATATTGATTGTAGGGGCAGGTTTCAAACCTGCCCTTCTTATTATGAGCGCTGCCTTTCCAATGAATGCCGCCAGCTTGAACGCCCCTGAGTCCCATACTATACTCCCTGACTGAGGCGTAAAAGTTTATGGTGAACCAAGATCTGGAAGTAACAGTGCCAGCAACCACGAACGGCGAGCAACCCGTGGTCGAACTCCACGGCTTGCGCAAGTGCTACACCGAGGGCGGCCGCGAGCGCGTCGTCCTCGATAGCGTCGATTACGCCTTCCATCGCGGCGAGTTCGTCGTCTTGCTGGGCCACAGCGGCAGCGGCAAGAGCACACTACTAAACCTGATCAGCGGCATCGACCGGCCCGACGGCGGGGACGTGTCCGTGCTGGGCACGATGATCACCCAACTGAGCGAGCGCGATCGCACCCTCTTTCGCCGCGACCATATCGGCTTCGTCTTCCAGTTCTTCAACCTCATTCCTACCTTGAGCGTGCTGGAGAACGTGACCCTGCCACAGGAACTGGCCGGGCGCGATCGCAAGAGCGTCGAGGCAACGGCCATGACCCTGCTACAGCGCGTCGGCCTGGCCGACCGGCGCGATACATTCCCCGACAAGCTCTCCGGCGGCGAGCAGCAGCGCGTGGCCATTGCCCGAGCGCTGGCCCACGACCCGCTCGTTGTGCTGGCCGACGAGCCGACGGGCAACCTCGACGACGTGAACGGGGAGCGCGTGCTGGCCCTGCTGCTGGAACTGACCCGCGGCGCGGGCCGCACGCTGCTGATGGCCACCCACAACCCCGACATCGCCCCGCTGGCCGACCGGGTGTTGCAGCTACATGATGGACAGTTGTTGGAGTTGGGAAAGTGATCAGTGGCCAGTAGGTCAGTGGGTCAGTGGGTCAGTAGGCCAATCGTCCGTGGTCTGTTGTCAATAGTCTCCCTGCTTTAAACCCGTGGCTCGTTATTCATAATTCGTCACTCTCTCGCCATGGCCCGCACGTTCTGCCGCAGCTTGATGATGCTGTCGGCGGGGTGGTAGCCCTTGCGCAGGCTTGTGTTGGCGTAGACCAGCGTTCGCGGGCCGATGACGCAGCCGGGGTTGAGCACCGCATTGCAGCCGGTCTGCGCGTCGTCGCCCAGGATGGCCCCGAACTTAGTCAGCCCCGTGTCGTATTCCTGATC
>JAACJX010000501.1 GCA_014237545.1 Ardenticatenia bacterium
AGGTGTTGGGCGATTTGGCAAATCGCCCCTACACATTTCGCCGCTTGCGCAAGCGAGNGGCCAGAGATTCNCCATCCGGCAGNTGTTCATCACCCTCTGGCCTGACCGNTGGTGGCGGCTGTTCTTCCGATGAAGGTCGTGAAGNCTCGGNCGGNTTAGCATCTTTNGGCATCAGTCGGTCGTCACCGGACAACGGTNGCCTCTCGTCACTCTCCTCTTCANTCGTCATTCGTNATTCGTAATTCGTAATCGCCTTCTCCTTTGCCNTNAGGAGTTGGGCCATCCCCTCCGCCCGTTCTGCCCCAGCGTCTTTCTCTTCATTCCTAATTCCTAATTCGTAATTCCTAATTCTCCCCCACGCCCGCGCCCAATCCCGCCGCGTCAACCGCAGACGCCGCGCGGCAATNTCCAGCGGCAGCAGCAGCGTGGCGGCCAGCGTGAGCCACGGCCAGATGGGCTGCAACGCCGGGGCGGCGTCGAGGTTGTGCTCGAAGACGGCCGCGCCGCTGTTCAAGTCCAGTACGCGGCCGCCGGCCCCGGCGGCCAGCGCGGCCAGCAGCGCCGGATCGTCGCCCAGCGCGGCATATTCCGGCGAGTAGCCCAGCACCCAGCCGGCGGTCGTCGAGAGACTGAGGTCGCTCGGGCCGCTGCCGGAATCGCCGGCGTTGGTCCCGACGCCCACGAAGTACGCGCCCTCAGTCGTGGGCGTAAACGTGGCCTCGTAGCGGCCGGGGGCGGTCGGGCGCAGGTCGACGGTTTGCGTCTCGCCCGCGGGGTCAACGATGTTGGCCGTCAGGTCAAGACCGTTGAGGAACTCGCCGCCGGCCTGGGCGTCGNCCACCAGTCGGGCCTCCGCGCCCTCGGACGACGCGTCGTCGAACGTGACCGACGCCGACAGCCCCTCGGCCTGCCGCACGCCGAACGACCAGCGCACGGCCTGGTTCCAGAACGTGCCGAAGCCGCCCCAACGTACCCAGTCTTGCGCCCAACGGCCGGTGGCGTCGGACGTCCAGGCTACGCTGCGGCCGAGCCCATACTGCCACGTCGCCAACAGCGGGTCGCCCAGATGAGTTAGCAGCGGCGTCTGGGCCACGGCGCGGGCGCTCGTGGCGACGTAGCCGTAGAGGGGCGGCGTGGCCTCGATGCCGGTCAGGATGGGATGATCGTCCGCCTGCGTGGGAAAGAAGCGCTCCTCGATGACGTAGTTGCGCTGGATGGCGACCGTCTCCTGGGTGAAGATTTGCGGCAGGTTGGCCGCCGAGTCGGTGAAGTGGAAGCGGCCGCCGCCCAGTTCGGCCATCTCTTGCAGCCAGGGCGTGTCCGGCCCGGCGCCGATGCTGATCATTGACACGGTGATGCCCTGGGCCGCCAGTTGCTCGATGAGCTCTGGCACGCCCTCTTTCTGCTCNGCGTCGGCGCCGTCGGCCAGCACGATGATGTGCTTGACGGGGTTGTCGCTGGCGGCCAGAACCTCGGCCGCGGCTTCCAGCCCGGCGCGGACGAAGATGCCGCCGCCGCCCGCGCCCAGTTGTCGCATGCGGGCGATGGCCGCGTCGCGGTCGGCGGTGGTGATGGGGCCGATGATCTCCGACGGCGCTTCGTCGACGGGGATGAGGGTCATCTCGTCGAAGTCATTGAGCAGTTCCAGCGACCGGATGGCCCCTTCGGCGGCCAGCTGGATCTTGGTGATGCCCCCTTCGGTGGCGGACATGCTGCCCGACCGGTCGATGACCATGACCAGGCTGACCGCGGGGAAGCGGGTCTGATCGTCGATCTGCATCGATACCGGCAGGGCTTCCTCGAGCGGCGTGCCGTAGTAGCCGCCCACGCCGTAGCTGTCCGGCCCGCCGGAGACCACCAGGCCGCCGCCCAGGTCGCGCACGTAGGNCTGNATGGCCTCCATCTTGCGCGGCGACAGGTCGCGGGCGTTGACGTTGGCCAGCACGACGGCGGCGTAATCGGCCAGGTCGCCCAGGTCGGGCGAGAAGCCAGCCGGCGTGGTTCGCTCCACGGTCAGACCCGACGCCGTCAGAGCCTCGACCAGTTGCGCGGCCTCGTCTATCGGGTCAGGATCAGCCGCCCCACTTTGAGCGGCTCCGCTCTGAGCGGCCCCGCTCTGAGCGGCCACCACCAACACTCGCGGCTGGCCGACGACCTCGGTGAAGGCGGCCAACTCGTTATTCTGCGGGTAGACGTCGCCCGCGCCCAACGGCGAGAGTTGTATCCGGTAGCGGGCAAAGGAGGGCGCGCCGGCTTGCAGGCGGATGGCGAAAATATTGATGCCCGGTTGCAGGCGGACAGGCTCCTCGTAGATAACCGCGCCCTCGCCGCCAGCCGTGTCGCCGACGACGCGCAACAGGGCTTCGGCCGCGGCGGCGCTCTCGGCCGTCACCTCAAGTCGGAAGGTCTCCCCCTCGCCCACGCGGGCCGGGGCGGCCACGTCGCGCAGGATTATCTCGCCGGCGGCCGGCGGGCGCGACAGGTGGATGGTGTCGATGGAGACGCCCGACGCGGCGACCAACCGCGCGGCTTCAGTCGCGCCGCCAGCCGCGCCGGCTGTGTCCGCGCCGTCACTCAGGACAACGATCCGCCGGGCGGCGTCGGGCGGCAGCAGGGCTAGTCCCAGGCGGATGGCCTCGTCCAGGTCGGTGGCGATGCGCGCCGGCTGCGAGGCGAACGGCGGAAGGTCCGCCAGCGCGGCCGCGGGGCGCAGCGGCTGCTCGACGAGGGCGTTGGCTCCGAACAGGACGATGGCGGCGCGATCGTCCGGCCCCATCTCGGCCACGGCCTCGCGGACGAACTGCTCGGCGGCGGCGGCGTTGCCCGGCCCCATCGAGTCGGACGCATCTACCAGGAAGACNACCGCCAGCCCATCGACAGCGCGGACGAGCNGAGGCCCGGCCAGGCTGAGGACGACCAGGGCGACGATGCATAACCGCAGCGCCANCCCCGCCCAGCCGGACAGCGGCCGCGCCCCCGGCCGCCGCGGCCAGACTAACCAGGCCANGAGCGGCAACAGGAGCAGCAACAGCAGGGCGGCGGGGGTCGNGAAGCTCATATCCCCAACGGGGGTTTATCCCATGTATCCCAACTTATCCCAAATCCCAACTTGGGATAAATTTGGGATAAAAANAGGTGATTAANTCGTCATTCGAAAGAATAGTTTTCTNCGAAATAAGACCTGACANGTGGGCGCANCGACACACGGGTAAGAATAAGCGCCTGGCCGCGCCCACCTGTCAGGTCTGGGCGGCTACTTCAATATATAGTACGTGCCNTTCTTNGAGCCGATCTTGAGCAGCACGCCGCGGTCGACGAGATCGACCAGATCGAGGCGCAATGTCTCCGGCGACACGTCGGGGCAGAGCTGGCGGTACTCGCGGTTGGTGATGCTGCCCGACTCGCGCACGAAGTTGACCGCCCGCGTCTGGCGCTCGTTCATGCTGCGCGTCCACTTGGGCGAGGCCGGCCGGTCGCGNTTGTTGGAGAGCACNACGGTGAANGANTGCGGNGTGGCGCGGAACTCCGGCGGCGGGTGGCCGGCNTGCAGCATCTCCTCGATCATCTGGTCGATGCCCAGGCCCAGTTCCTCAATGTAGCCCCACTGGAACAACCCGTTGACCAGCCGCGGGTTACGCGAGAAGTGCTCGTCGACCAGGTTCTCGACGGTCATATAGCCGGGCAGGCCGCCGGGGCTGATGATCTCCAACCGATCGGCGTACATGCGAATCTCGATGCGCCGGCCGCTGATGCGGTAGTCGCGGTGGGCCACGGCGTTGACCAGCGCCTCGCGCACGGCGAAGCGCGGATACTCCAGCAATTCCTCNCGCTCCAGCCCGTTGACCGTCGCGCCGACGCGCATCTCGTCAAAGACGATCGACCAGGCGCGCTCGATGATGCGCGCTACAGGGCCGGTCAGTTCGGCCCGCCGCCCGTAGCCGATGCCGCCGTCTTCGCCGCGCGGCTCGGTGCCGGGGAACTTGACGAAGACGACGCCGCTTTGGGGCAGGAAGGCCTGCGGGTTGCGGCCGAACAGCAGCAGGCCAATGAGCGTCGGGTTGCCGTCGCGGTCGGTCGCGCCGATCTCATGCATGAGTTGCGAGACAGACGACGAGCGCGCGCCGGTGCGCGTCTCGCGCTTCTCCAGATATTCGCGCAACGTTTCGGTGTCCAGGTCGCCAGCCTTCGCGCCAGGCACGGGCTCGGTCTCGAAGTCGGCCGTGGGGCGGCTGGCGGCCAGGGTGCGGATCTCCTCGCCGGTCAGCGGCCGGTTTTCGTCGCGGCGGCGCACCAGCACGCGGCCGTCGGCCAGACTGTGCAGTTCCAGGCTGCGCGGCACCTGTATCCCGATGAAGCGCCCGGCCGGCAGTTCCACGGCCTGGAACTGGGTGGGCACGGGCGGCAGGCAGAGCGCGGCCGCCTCGCGCAGGGCCAGCTCGGCCTCTTCTTCCCATATCTCACCCGTCGGACGGCCGTCGCGGTTGATGCCCAGCACGATCAGGCCACCGTCGGTGTTGGCCAGCGCCACCAGCGACTCGGCCAGCGGCAGCAGCTTCGTGTCGGGCAGGTAGACCGTGCGGGGGCCGGGTTTGGGCGTGGTCATGGTCGCGGCCTCCCGGCTGCGGGGGAGAAAGGAAGAAGGGGAGCAGGGGGGCAGGGGAGCAGGGGAGCACCCTTTCTCCCCTGCTCCCTTTCTCCCTTTTCAATCAAATCAACGCCCATCAAACACCCTCATTCCCGCCGCTATGCCCCACACCCGGCAATTCCCACGGCTGGGGGACGTGCATGTCCAGAGCGGCCATCGCCGCGCCGACGATGCCGGCCTCGTTGCGGAAGGCGGCCGGCAACAGCTTGGCCCGCACCTTGATGTGGGGGAAGAACTTTTCGTGCTTCTTGCTGACGCCGCCGCCGATGATGATCACGTCGGGCCAGAAGAGCAACTCGACATAACTAAAATAGTCGTTCAGCCGCTCGCCCCACTCCTTCCAGCCCAGCTTCTGCTCCTCGCGAATGCGGTCGGATGCGATTTGTTCGATGGTCTTTTTGCTGTCGCGCAGGTANAGGCGGCCCAGCTCGGAATTGGGAATGATTTGGCCGTTGAAGAAGACCGCGCTGCCGATGCCGGTGCCGATGGTGAAGACCATCACCAGGCCATTCTGGNCCTTGCCCGCGCCGAAATGAATCTCGGCCAGNCAGGCGACGTCGGCGTCGTTGCCNACGGTGACGGGACAGCCGGTGGCCGCGCTGAGTCGTTCGGCCAGGTTGACGTTGTCCCAGCCGGGGTAGGCCAGCGCCGTGGGCGGGGTCATCACCGTGCCGCGCATAACCACCGCCGGAAAGCCCACGCCGATGGGGCCGTTGTAGTTGAACTGCTTGACAAGGTCGGCCGTGAGCGTCACCACCTCATCCGGCTGAAAGGTAGAGGGCGACGGGACGCGTAGCCGCTCAGTGACCGGCTCGCCTGTGGCGGCGTTGACAATCGCGCCCTTGATACCCGATCCGCCGATGTCGATGCCGAGTATTTCCATGTTGCTCCTTCTCCTTCTGATTGACGCGTGGGTTATTCGACCGCAGACCGATGACCGGCGACCGGCGCCAGAGACGCGTCCTGCCACCTTATCTCGTATTTAACCGGTTTCAGAATGTTACTCCGGGACATACCCCCGCTGCGGTCGGTTGTCGGCGGTTGGCGGTCATCTTTCACCGCTAATCGTCGCATAAAACAGCGGCCGCGGCGGCACGGGCTCGTCGCTGACGGTGATGGCCGCCGGGATGTCGCGCTGGGCCTGCTGCAAGGTCATGTCGTCGCTGGCGTGGATCTCGCCGATGGGCTGCCCGGCCTCGATGTAGTCGCCGATCTTCACTGGCAGCACGAACCCNACGCCGGGATCGATCTTGTCGCTCTTGACGAGNCGGCCGCCGCCGCAGCGCACGCACACCCAGCCCAACTCGGCCGTGTCCATGGCGGCGATGTAGCCGCTCTGGCGAGCCTCAATCGGCTCCGCGTAGCGGGCCTTCGGCAGCAGCTCGGGGTCATCGACCTGNNGGCCGTCGCCACCCTGGGCCACGACCAGCTCNCGGAANTTGGCCAGCCCGCGGCCGTCNTCCCGCGCCGCGCTGATGAGCGNCTCAGCCTCTTCCAACGTTTCTGCCTTGCCGGCCAGCAGCACCATGTGGCCGGCCACAACGCGGCAATGCTCCCAGAAATCCTCGGGGCCGCCGCCGCGCAGCGTGTCGACGGCCTCGCGCACTTCCAGCGCNTTGCCCACGGCATGGCCCAGGGGCTGGTTCATGTCGGAGATGAGGGCCACAACCTGCCGGCCAGCATCCTCGCCGATCTCGACCATGATCTTTGCCAGCTCCTCNGCCGCCNGCACGGTGGGCATGAACGCGCCGCTGCCGGTCTTCACGTCGAGGACGATGGCATCGGCCCCGGCGGCCAGCTTCTTGGACATGATCGACGCCGCGATGAGCGGCAGACTGGCGACGGTGGCCGTCACGTCCCGCAGGGCGTAGAGCTTGCCGTCGGCCGGGGCCAGGTCGCGCGTCTGCCCGGCCAGCACGAGGCCGATGTCGCGCAGTTGCCGCTTGAACTGGGCCAGCGGCATGGCCCCCGACCAGCCGTCGAACGACTCCATCTTGTCCAGCGTGCCGCCGCTGCTGCCCAGGCCGCGGCCNCTCATNTTGCCCACNGGCACGCCGACGGNCGCCACCAGCGGCANCACNGCCAGGCTGGTCTTGTCGCCCACGCCGCCGGACGAGTGCTTNTCGACGATGANGGTGCCGGGCGGAAGCNCGTNGTGGAGATCNAGCGTGCTCGCCGNNNTCGGCCATNGCCAGNGTCAGNNCNNNCGTCTCGCGGCANGTTCATGCCGCGNANGTAGATNGGCCATCAGCAGCGCGGCCGCCTGGTAGTCGGGGATCTCGTCCGCCGTGTACCGGCGGATGAAATCGTTGATCTCGTCGGTTGTCAATTCGCCGCCGTCGCGCTTGCGGGCGATTAGATCGACCATTCTCATGGTAACTACTCCGTTATGAAGTTCTCGGTTAGCGGCCAATTCTGACCGGTTCTGAGAGTGAATACCTGCCTATCAGTCTACCGATTATATCAGGAAACGGTATAATCGGGTTATGTCGCCGGCCTGAGCGACAACGACAACCCCGGTATGCCCGGGGTTTTGCGGAAATAGAAACCATTGCGAACATGACTATCGCGGCGTTCGCACCTACATATGGAGAATAAAATGGCAGAAAAAGTAGACATCCTGTTGCGCGGCGGAACGGTCGTGACGATGAACGGCAAGTACGACGTCTTCGAAGACGGCGCGGTGGCCATTCGCGGCGACGCCATCGTGGCCGCCGGCCCCACCGACGAGATCGAACGCGCCTATAGCGCGGCCGAGGTCGTGGATTGCGCCGACACGGTCATCATGCCCGGCTTCGTCAA
>JAACJX010000230.1 GCA_014237545.1 Ardenticatenia bacterium
CTTCGATCCGGCGGGAGCAGGCCCGACCCGTCCTGGTTGATCAGCCCGGCCAATTCTGGGTATCCGGTCTTGATGATCATTTGCTGGGGCGGTTGAAAGCGGGCACTTTCGATCGGCTCCAGATCGGCCGAATAGTCAGGCCAGCCATACCAAAGCTGCCCGCCCAGCGGCACACGCAGCACGGTATCCGGATCATCCTTCACCGGGCGCGTGCCACGCAGTTCCATTCCGTTGTTGGTGACGAAAAGGTTTCCAAAATCGTTGAAGACCAGTCCGCGCGGAAGGCGAATCCCGTGGGCTTCGACGCGAAGATCGCCGCCCATCAAATCGACCGAATAGATCGCTGCCGTCGGTTTGCCGGTGGATGAACCGGGTACACGCAGTTGTTTGGACGCACCAAAAGCCTGCATCGGCGCGGTGACTGCGATGTCATCGCCCCCGAACAATCCGCCGCGCGGGTTGAAAGTGGTGAAGCGGTAGCCGTTTAGGCGCAGATTGGTCAGAGCCTGATCCGCAAAGTCAGGATAAAAATCGACCCACCCCGCCGCCCAGTTATCCAGGCCCACCACGCCCGAATTGGTCGCGGCACCCAGTCCGAAATAAATCCGCCCGTTATACAAGGGCAAGGGCGGGACGACGTTCGAGCGCAGCGGCACGCCGGCCGGGGATGCCTTCATCGTGCTGGCGGTGGCGGTAGGCGTCCCGTGGAGCCACATCGGGCGGCTGATGGGCCGGTCGTATCGCACCAGCATCCAGTCGCGCTTCGCGGCCATCGCCCGGCGGGATCTCGTGCCATGGCTTGTCCGGGCCTACGATCTGCCGGTGCGCTACCGGGTGAGCGACGGGGCGGTATGGGCGGACTGGCGGCCGTTGGCCCATCGCTTCCCGGTCGTGGCGAGGGCCTGGGCGAAGTGGGCGGACGGGAGTCCGCTGACTTCGCAAGAGCGGTACGCGCTGGCCGGCACGGGGCGGGCGGCCGTGGTGTGGGCGCGGGGCGCGGATGACTCGCTGGCGGTGGCGCTGTCGGGTCGTGGCTTGCCGGGTCGGGAGGCGCTGGAGGAAGCGGTATCAGTCTATCTGGAGTTGGCCGCGACGGAGCGGCAGGGGGCGCGTGATGCTGAACCGGCTGGATGACTTCGTTGACAATTACCCCCACGCTTACATGCTGTTCTCGGTGGCCGTAGCGTGGGCGCTGGCTATAACCTTCTTCCGGGCGGAGCGGCGCAAGTATCGGGCGTGGCTGGCGGAGGACAATCCGGGGTGCTTCACGGTTGTCCTGGCGCGGCTCGGCCTGGCCGGGTCGTGGCTGTTCCCGCTGACGGCCGCGGCGATGACGGCCGGCGCGGTCGTTCATGCGGCCGTGCTGGAGACCGTCGGGCAGGCGGAGGCGCTGGCGTGGTGGGTCGTCCGGTTCCCGTTTCTCGCGTCGTGGGTGGACTTCCTGCGGGAGGTGTCGTCGTGATGGCCGACCTTGACAAAGAACCTGGCTGTCTGGCGCTGCTGGCGACGGGCGGGGCGCTGCTGGCGGCCTTCGTTATCGCGGCGGAACTGTTGAACGCTTGGGCAGCGATAGAGGCGGCGATCTTCGGCCTGGCCGGGCAGTACGGGCGGGCCGAGGCCGCGCTGTACGCGCTGCGGTTCCGTGGCGTCCCGGCGTGCGCTCCGGCGGTGCTGGTGGTCGGCGCGGTGTTTGCCTTCTTGCTGTTCGGCCGGTATCGCGGGCGGTTCGTTGTCATGACGGTGCTGACGGCCGCGGCGCTGGCCTTTGTGCTGATCGTTGTGGTCGGAGGGGTGCGGCGACTATTGGGGTATGCGTGACGATATGAAGTACTTTGACCACGGAACGCCGCGACAGGCGGCGGCTATTCTCCTCACCGGGGCGGCGATGGCCGGATACACCTACCTGGGCGACCCGGCGCGGTATCTGGCTACGGACACGCCGGTTGAATCCTACCAGTTGGGCATGTCACCCGCATTGTGGGGCGCAGTGGTGGGGTTCATTATTTGCATCGGCAGCGTCCTATACGGCTTCTTTGACGGATGGCTCGGTCGCTACCGGGTCTACCACTGGCTGCGGTGGGCGGCGCTGAGCTTCTGGACGGCGGTCGGCATCACGGTGTTGATCAGGCTGTACGTGTCGATTCAGGCCGGTACGGTTGTAGTGGATTGGAGCTTTTAGCATGACGACCACGCCCGGCAAACTGCCCGACGGCAAGGCGACGGAGAAGGTGTGCCCGGACTGCGGCGACCGTCTTGTGGTCCGCACCAACAAGGCCACCGGGAGCCAGTTCCTGGGCTGCGCCAACTGGCCCGAGTGCCGTCATACGGAGCCGATCCCGGAGGCACTGCGCATGCGGCTGGCGGGGCAGCCGACGCTGTTTGATTGATATGAGCCATGCCGGTTAGTGCTCTATAACCAAAACACGGTACGACCAGAAAGGACAACAAGATCGTTTCCCTGTAACATATTTGCCATGCTGACCTACCAACTGCACACACGCATCTTCAGATTGACTAATGGGGTTCCATTTGTGTTCCCAAATCAAGCAACGCTAGAGGTCAAGTTTGCACCTCTCAATGCATTTGGAGTCGATTCCGGACCTGGGAAAACCGTAGTGAAGGGTCACAAGACAGATATCACGATAAATGTGAATACCGGCACGTGGCAGGGCCAGTCTAATCCGCCCTTGAAGCCTCTAAGCTTATTACTAAACACCCCCAATCATGTTTTCTCCTTGCAAGGCAATAATCTGAGGATTGATTTCCTGTGTGAAGGCGATTCCGAGTTGAGTGGCACCCTTATGGCCATCAAGTGGATACTACCCACTCTCTTGAATCTAGGATTCGCCGAACCACCGATAGTAACCGAAGTTGCGGGGAGTCTTGGCGAATCCAAATTCAGATGGGAATTGAAACCAGCTGAGTGGAATGTTGTCCTGTGGCCCAAAAAGGAGGAATTATTGGAAGATTGCTTCGCTAATTCAATTACGCGAATGCCTATCTTTCAGGGAACTCAGAATCGTAGATTAGCGGCCGCACTTCGATATTTCTACGTAGGGACTCGACTTGCGGTAAGTGGCGAATCATCCTGGGAGTTCATGGCGGAGACAATTCTGAACTTTGCGAAGACATTAGAAATTCTATTTGCGACGTCTAAAAACACAAAGGAGGATGTAAGACGCGAACTAAAAAAGATTGGCTATACAACCGAGGAAATCGAAGAGGAATTTGTACCAATTATGGAACTTCGAAGGATTGACGTGGCCCATCCAAAGATTGCACTCTACGAGCAGAGCGACCTTAGGATTCTCTATCAGTACATGCATCATTCAGAAAATACTATTAGGAAGCTACTCAATCGGGTTGTCGAGATGCTGATTGATGGAGCTTATCAAATCCCCCAAGATGATCTCTCATTAGGCAGCGAAGATCGGAGACATATTCGTAAGCTGGTTGAAATAATGAACAAACGCGTCGCAAAAACTTACCATCCATGAGACTATGTTCACTGCCTCAGGATGCTATTATTACTCACCTCTCTGCGAACTTAACCTGCAAGAACAACTAGTCTCACCTCGGGCACCGGGTCCAATCTCGGCGAACGCCTGTTCACTCTATTTTATATTATTAAATATTGACGAATAGGGGCGGGATATGTTAGCCTATGGGTGAGTAGTCAATCGAAGATCTAGCGTGGCGCAAACGGCCGCGCGGCGACGTGAAACGTTGAGACACGCCGTTCCCCATCCGGGGAGCGGCGTTTTTCGTTTTGAGGGAGGTTCACATGGGGCTGGAAATGAAGCAGCCGAATCAGAACCCGATTAGGGTGGAAACCTCGAACCCGGCCGGGGAGGACTCCGGCCGGGTGATGTCCATGCCGGCGCGATTGCGGCCGATCGGCCGGCGCGAGTCGCCTCTGACCCGCGACGCAATTGAGGCGGGCCTGCTGGACGCTGGCGAGGAGGGGCAGGGCGACTGGTATTTCTTCACAGCCGAGATCTCCAGCACGGCGCTGGATTCCTACCACACGCACATGGACGCGAGCACCTTGCGGAACTTCGCGCGGGACGCGGCCGAGGGCAA
>JAACJX010000192.1 GCA_014237545.1 Ardenticatenia bacterium
CCGACCATCACGGGTCAGATATATCACCCGGGCATCAGGAAAGAGCGCGGCCAGGAAGGGCAAGCGAAGACAGTTCTCCGGCGTCTTCTCCAGCAGCCGGATGGCCCCGGCCGGAGGCGAGAGGCGATTTCGCCATTCGGCGAGGCGGCGAAAGACGGCAAGGCCCGCCCCCGGAACCCCGCTCGCGAGAGCCCCCGCCGGTGACGCCTCCCTGCCCCAGCTTTTCATCGCCTTGTAGAGTGGATTTCGATTCAGACGCGCGCGCAGTTGATTCACTCCGCGCCAATACTCCCCGGGAGCGGATAATTCGACAAAGCGCCGGGATATGAATGCGCGTGATTCGGCCGTCATATCTTCAGCAGCCAGCGCGCCCGACTCCCACCCTTTAGCCGCCGGAGAGTGATACCGCTCGATAATGGCCTTGCTCTCATAACCGATTGACCACAGGGAGGGAACCTCGGAGAGGATATTGTAGAGCAACGTCGTCCCCGAGCGGGCGCAACCGATAATCAGAACTGGCGAATGGATCATAAGGCAGTTATCATACCTTCATCCATCTTTCCAGCGCCAATCAGCCTTTTGCCCTGGCTGGATAGATGATAGACGCGCCAGAGCGTACCATGCGAATCTTGTTCCTGACCGGCCGATTGCCATATCCTCCGAATCGCGGCGACCGTTTGCGCGCGTATCACTTCCTGCGCGTGCTGGCACAGCAACATCAAATCACGCTCCTGTCGTTTATCGGCGATCACCGGGAAACGGGCCACATCGGGCCGCTGCGCCCATACTGCGAGGACATCCAGCTCGTCCATCGCGGGCAATTTCAATCGACCATGTCCACCGGGTTGAACGCCTGGCGGCGCATGCCGTTCCAGTCGCTCTACTATCGTTCATCCGTCATGCAAGGCGCGGTGGACCGGTTGCTCGACCGCCACCAGTTCGATGCTGTCTACGTGCATCTCTTCCGCATGGCCCAATTCGTCGCCAGTCGCCCCAAACCCTATCGCATTCTCGACCTGACTGACGCCATCTCCAGCGAAGTAGAGCGTTCGCTGCCCTACCGCGACGCGAAATGGCGATTGATCTATCGCCTCGAGTTACCACGCATTCGTCGCTACGAGCGGGAGATCATGCGCCATTTTGACGAGACCTGGCTGATTTCAAACGCCGAGAAGCAAAAGCTGTTGGGCAATAAGCAAAACGACAAGGTCCGCGTGGTACCCAATGGTGTTGATACGGCTCGCTACCGGCCGTCAGGCCTGCCGAGCGAGTCCCCCGCGTTGATATTTGTCGGCCACATGGGCGTCTTTCACAATATCGATGCCGCC
>JAACJX010000136.1 GCA_014237545.1 Ardenticatenia bacterium
GGACTAGCGCCAATCGTTTACCGAGTCAGCCAAGCCGTCTGGCTTACTGGTTGGCTCATCATTGGTTGCTTGTCATTAGCCTGTTGCTGGCTATATTCGCCGGGCTGCCTTGGCTTGCGCCGCTATTCATGGAATTGGGCTGGACGCGAGCGGCCAGTATCGTGTATTGGTTCTATAGTACTCAGTGTCATCAACTGCCCCAACGCTCCTTTTTCCTCTTCGGCGCAAGCCCTACTTACAGCCTACCCGCAATCCAAGCGGCGGGGCCGAACACTGACAACGTCTTGATGTTGCGTCAATTCATCGGCAATTCGCAGATGGGCTGGAAAGTCGCCTGGTCCGACCGCATGGTTGCGATGTACGGCAGCATGCTGCTCTGGGGCCTTGCATTCTGGCTGCCCTTACGGAAACGGTTACGGCCACTTCCCTGGTGGGGCCTAGTGTTGCTACTCTTGCCCCTGGCAATCGACGGTTTCACCCACCTGGTCAGTGATCTGATGGATGGGGTCGACGCCGGCTTTCGCACCGACAACGCCTGGTTAGCGACTCTAACCGATCACGTGTTCCCGGCCACCTTTTACGCTGGTGATGCCCTTGGCTCGTTCAATTCCTCGATGCGTCTATTGACCGGTTTGCTTTTCGGCCTGGGTCTGGTTTGGTTTCTTTATCCGCGTTTTCAGGCAGCGGCGGCGCGCTTTAAGGAACGCGCATCTGCGTCGAGCTTGTAAGCAGGAGATAGCCCCGCGGTCAGTGATCCCACAACGGGTCGTGGGGTTATTTGCTCTCTTGCAATCGCGGCTCTTGTGAGCACATAAATGAGTTCTGAGATCAACCCCATCCGCGTGGTGTTAGCTGACGATCACACCGTCGTGCGGGCCGGCATCCGCATGTTTCTAGAGAGCGTCCCGGATATTAAGGTTGTCGCCGAGGCGGACAACGGCGAGATGGCGCAGACGTTAATTCAACAGCACCAACCGGATGTAGCTGTACTCGATATCCAAATGCCTAAGGGCAGTGGTATCGATGTGACGCGCTGGGTGCGTGCCAGCCGCCAGTCAGTCGGTGTCCTGATTCTCACCGCCTATGACGATGATGCCTACGTGCTTGGCGTGTTGCAGGCAGGAGCCAATGGTTATGTGCTAAAAACGGCTTCGCCTGTGGAAGTGATCCGCGCCGTCCGCGAGGTATCTGAAGGACGATCCGCATTAGATGCTGCCATCGCTCAGAAACTGATGGGCCTAATCTCTGGTCATGGCCCAATTCAACGCGAGGAATACGAACAGCTCACCGAACGGGAGTTAGAGGTTCTGACGCTGGCAAGTAAGGGTGACACGAATAAAGCTATTGGAGTCCAGTTACGGATCAGTGATCGAACGGTTCAGGGACACCTTGCCAACATTTACGCCAAGCTGAACGCTAATAGCCGAACAGAGGCCGTTATGCGCGCCGTCTCGCAAGGTCTGATCCCCAACCATATCCAAGGGTAATGGGTTTTTCGCCTCTTGGCAGGTTGTTTGTGCCTGCACAGACTAATTCACTGCCGCACTAGCTCGCCCCAAACCATATTCAATCTATATCTGATTTCTTTGCCTCGAAGGTAGGAGAGGTTGACACTCTGCGGGTGGAGCACCTTGGAGAATCCTTCTGTATGAGGGAGCTATCGGTCTGGAGCACGATGCATCCGCTAGGCTGTTAGACCTTTCTCACCCTCTTCCTATCACCGTGGCCATTAGCCCCTTAAACCCGCCATTTGGCGGAACCACGGTAGGCCATATGGCGGACAGGGTAATCCCCCATTGTTAAGTGCCGGGTAGAGGTGGTATCTTGAACGTGCTTTCCTCCCGAACCTATTCGTCCTCAGTCGAAAGAGAAAGTTTAAGCGAACAGAAAGGAGATCTAAAGTATGGGACCAAAAACCAATGACTCATCTACCAGGCGAACCGCCGCGCTTGTTCTGTTGACAGTGGCCCTCGTTATCACCGGGCTGGCCGCTCTCACCGCTCCTGTTATGGCCGAAGCACCGGCGCCGAACCCCGGCACCGCCAACTTCGAAACAAA
>JAACJX010000577.1 GCA_014237545.1 Ardenticatenia bacterium
CCCGTCGCCTGGAGGTAATGAGAAAAATGGAAGTATCACGTCATTGGCGTCTTAATCAACAACGGTATGCTCTGGTGGGCGAGGTTTGCCCCAATTGCGGCGTCAAGCTATTCCCGCCGCGCGACGTCTGCCTGGAGTGCGAAGCGCCGGCCAAAGAGCTCTACACCTTCACCGGCCTGGGTGAGGTGTACTCCTACACCACCATCTATGACCCGCCCGCGGGTTTCGAGCACAACGCGCCNTACATGGTCGCGCTGGTCAAACTGGAAGAAGGCCCCCTNGTCACAGCCCAACTGACCGACGTCGACTTCACCGACGTGCAAATCGGCATGCCGGTGGAGATGGTGACGCGCAAGCTGCGCACCGACGGCGAAGAGGGAATGATTATCTACGGCTACAAATTTAGACCCGCNGTTGCCGCGTTGGCTTAATCNGCAATNACCTGTAACGAGAGAAGAAGAAGCGAACGGCCGGGCTCAAACGAGTCCGGCCGTTTTTGTTTTGTGGGCGGGCGAGGGTGCTCACGGGAACTCGAACAGAAGCACCGCTCGCCCGCTTGGAACGCTCCTAGGCAAGAGCCGCCGCAAGCGCTCTGGCCTGGCGCGGGGATCGAGCAGGCCGTTTTCCACGAAGGCGACGAGCTGGCGGAACTCGGCGTCGGTCAACTCCACCGGCGTGGCCAGCAGCGGATCAAGCCGGGCCAATACCGGGGCCATCGGGCCGGCTGGTCCGGCCAGGTCGGCATCCAGGCCCTGGCTCGCGGGCGTGTAGGTCTTCGCGCCTCCCACCGCATCGAGATGGTAGCGAATGGCATCTTCCAGTTCGGTGAACGCGCCATTGTGCATGAAGGTGGGCTGGACGGCCACGTTGCGCAGCGGCGAGGTGCGGAAGGCATAGCGATCGGCCGGATCGGCGGTCACCTGCTCCAGTCCGAAGTCCTCGTTCGCTCCCGGCCCGTCGAAAGCATTGTTGGTGTGGGTCGGGGCGATCTGCGGGATGCCGGCGACGTGCTCGCGGAAGTCACTGAACATCTCGTTCGACTCGCCGCCGACGGCGTGACAGCGCACACAGCCCGCCTCACCGAAGAACAGCAGCGCCCCTTGCTTCTCTTGCCGGGTCATGGCCCGGCGATTGCCGCGGGCGAAGCGATCGATGGGCGCGTTGGCGAAGGTGAGCGAGTATTCGAACTCGGCGATGGCCGCGCCGAACATGTCGAAGGTGATCGGCTCGCCGGCACGGACAGCGGGATAGACCCGTCCGAACAACTGCCGGTAGGTCGGGTTGGCGTTGAGCCGGTTGAGCACTTCGGCGCGGATGGCGTCGTTGTCGCCCTCGAAGTGAAAGCCGGTTACCTCGGTCCGCTCCACGGGCGGAATGAAGGCCTGGGCCGTCAGGAGGTGGGGCAGGTAGGACAGCGTCTCCCCTTCCGGCGCGGGGAAGGACCAGCCGCCGCTGTTGTCAAACGGGTTGCCGGAGACGGCGCGAAAGCGGGAGTTCCACATCAGCGTGGGGAAGAAAGCGGTGTTGATGACCATTGGCGAGCGGCGCATGTTGCGCGGCCCATCCCGGTTTGGCCCAACTATGCCGTTGTTGTCGATGCCGATGGCAATGGACTGCGTGTCGCCAAACCCGGCCGCGGGCGAGTGGCACCCGGCGCAGGCGTTGTCGTCGTTGAGGCCGGTGAGGGTGTCGAACCACAGCAGGCGGCCGATGTTGGCCAGCCGCGGATCGAGACGGCGGCCGAGGCGCTGCTCCAGCGTCGATTCGATGCGGCCGGTGAACCTGGCATCGCGCAGGACGGCCGCCAGGGCTCGATCGAGCGCCTGCTCGCTCAGTGGCGCGTGCGTCGAAAGGGCCGCGGCGACTGATACGCCGAACAAGAGAACAAGTCCGGTGAGAACTATGAGGCTAATGGGCTTGCAGCGCATGGCATACTCCCTAATCAAAACGCTCGGACATCCGATCGGAAGAAGANGGCGGCGGAGCGGCCGTGCCACCCCGCCGCCATCACCCCGTCACTGGTTTCGGGCATACGCCCCTATTCGCCGACTAGATGGGATCGCACAGCCACGGATCGCCGTAATCGTAGATAACTCTCCACGAGCCGGGGACCATCGCGGGATTGCTGGTCTCGGTGACGCCGTCATCGGTTGGCCAGGTGGCGAAGTCGGCCCAGAAGTCGACAAGGTTGCCGTTGCTGTCGTAGGNCTTGGCCAGGTTGAGGCTGTCAGCCGTGTATTGCCAGCGCCACTTGAAGCCGAGCCGGTGGNTAAAATCTTCGCCGCGCAGGACGAAGAAATCCGTCACGCTNACCTGACCGATTCCGTTCTTAAAATTGACGGTGGCGTTATTCCGGTAGACAAATGTGTAGGCGTTGCCGTAATTATCGGTGGCCGTGCCCGTCACCACGTCCCACGTGCGGATGACCTTGCTGCCATCGGGCATCTCCTTGACAAGCGCGCGCTTGCGGCGGTCGCTGCCGTTGTCGTCGGGATTGATCTCGTAGCCGACCGGCACGCCGGGGCAGACGTTGCCGTTCAACCCTTCCGGCGGCGGGAAGAACCAGGGGATGGTGGCGTCGCGGAGACGGATGCTGACGTGCTCCGGTTTGGCNTCGGGGGCGGCGAAGGCCGANAGGACGACGACGAGGAGCAGGNCCAGGGCCAGGGTAATCGCTACTTTCAACCGCTTGGTGTGCATTGTTTGTTACCTCCGAGTAACCGATCTGGTGCGGCGCGGGCCGCGGGTGTTCGCTGAAGATTCGTCATGTTCGCTGTCCGGCTTTCCTCATTCAACCTCCTCGGGCTGGTCTGGTGAACGCCGCCCGGCCCGATTGGCCGGCGACGCGCTGGAATCTCTACCCGGCATTATCTTGACTTGCGTGATCACAGCGTGAACAAAAGGTGGGGTTACGATTTGGGCGTGCCTGGGACTTGCAAAACTCATTCGATGCCCAAAGCCCACTTGGTTAGAATCTCGCCGATGGGTCCGAGGGGGGTATCTTCCTGATTTGATAGCAGGATGGACGTCACCCCTTCCTCCGGAAAGAAGAAAATAATTGAAACGAAACCATTTATAGCGCCATTGTGGGCCCAGGAGAGACGCTCGTGTAAGGGATAATAGAACCATCCATACCCATAGCCCAAGTCCGCACCAGGTTCGACAGGCATGTGTTGGGAAAAGATCTGTTCCCGCGCGGCGGCGGACACCAGCTCATCGGATTGAACAGCCCGCACCCAGCGGTACAAATCTTCAACCGTTGAATAGAGGCCCCCTGCAGCGAAAGGCGCGCTCATATCGAGATAGTCGGCTTCTCGAAATTGGTTGATATACCCCGTCGCCAGATCGTCCCGGTTGTGGTCATAGCCGGTATCGGCCATTCCCAACGGATCGAAGATATTCTCTTGCAGAAACGCTTCGTAGGATTGACCTGACACCCGCTCGATGATCAGTCCCAGCAGGAGATNACCGGCGTTGCTGTAGCTCCACGCCGATCCCGGCTCGAACTCAAGTGGCCGATCGGCCACTAGCTGAACCGCATCGGAAGGAGGCATGGGAGTGGCCACCGCGGCGCGGAATTCGGCTAGATCCGTGTGATTGAAGATCCCGGAAGTGTGAGTCAGCAGGTGGTGAATCGTGACCGGCTCCCNGGCAGCGGGGCAATCGTCAAGATACTCACAGACCGGATCATCGACATTCAGCTTGCCCTGATCCTGCAACTGCATGATAGCCAGGGCGGTGAAGGCCTTCGTCAACGAGCCGATGCGGAACCGCGTGGTTGGCGTGTTGGGAATTCCTGCCTCGCGGTCGGCCGGGCCGTAGCCTTTGCTCAAGATGATCTCATCGCCTCGAGCGACAAGGACCGCGCCGATGAAACGGTTGCCCTCTGCCTGGGTCATCAGAAAGGTGTCGATTTTTTCGGCCAGTTCCGCCGTCAGCGGTGGGGTGGCTGTCGCTGCGACAGTTGGTGCCGGTTCGACAGTCGGCGGCTCGGTGGACGTTGGCGCGGCCGTGGGCGGTTCGGTTGGGGTCGGTTCGGCCGTGTCCGTTGCCACGGGTAGGGGCGTCACCTCAACCAGCGTGGCTGTGGGGGCGGCCGTTTCCGCGCTACCACACGCGGCCGGCAGGAGGGCGACAAGGATGAATAGAACTGCAATTTTGTGAGACATCAAAGACCTCCGATCAACAGACTAGACGTGATCGGAATGATGATGGCGGCGCGTGATCGCAGCGTGAACAAAAAATCGCCCGGCGCCTGTGTGGCGTCGAGCGATAGAAAGAGCTGCCTGATTGATGAAAAGAGCGGCTAAATCAAGGCCTGCTTGACTCCACTGCCTCCAGAAACTCCGGCGGCAGGTCGCCCAGGCGCACGGCCTCATACCACTGGCCGCCGACCGGATGAAACCAGCCCAGCAGCACCCGGTAGCCGTTTACCCGGCCATTCTCGTCNCGCGTAAACTCGGTCAAGGCGCTGTCAACAGCACTGATGAATTCGCTCTCGCTGATGGCGATATTTTCGAATCCGCCCGCGCCGTAATAATCGAACGANTGCATCAGGCGATCGCCATCGACCCAGATAAACGTCTCGTACTGCCACGGGCCCTCCATGTAGNGNCCGGCGTACTCAGCAAACAGTTCGGCGTTCCAAATCGGTTCNCCCTGGGCGATAGTGAGTGTGTAGCCGCCGGCCTGATCATCCAGCGAACTGCGCGCCTCAATGCGATAAACGCCATCCACAGGCAGCTTGACCGCCGCCAAATGCGCGTCCGAGAGCCGCCTCAGATCAGGCGTGATCTCGTCATCGATGCGCTGCAGGATCGTGCCGTCGGGATTGATGATGTACAGGAGGGTATCCAGCACCCCGGCTTCGAACCTGGCATCAAGGGGCGTTGTCTGATCGGCGAGAGGCTGATCGGCCGCCATCTTGAGGTTAATGATTTCGCCGGCCGTACCCTCATAGAGCCAGACATCGAAATTGCCGCGGTCCAGCTCGCCGCGATTTTCTCCGAGTGTGGCGATCCTGGGGGTGCGCTCTGGCGGCATGAGAGTCGCAGGCCCATCGCCCGCGGGAACAAGGGGGCTGGGCGCGGCCGAGGCCGTGNCCAGTATGCTTACAGCCCGGCGCGCGCTCTCGAGCATATCGGCCGTCGTTGCCGCGGCCGTGCCATCTGCGCACAGCGGCTCAATGCGGAACGTTTCCCGCTCCAGACAGGTCAACTCCCGCAGAGTCCGGTTGCTGGCGATCCAGTCAATCAACTCCTCGGGGCTCGGCTCAGCCAGTTGCCATTCGATGATCGAACCGTNNACNTCATTGGTNAGAGCCGTNNGNCCGGANGGGTGAATGGCGATNGANGGANNAAANCCNCCGCCNTCNATNCTNCCGAANGAANNGCGCCNGATCGGNTCGCCGGTCGCCATGTCCCACAGGATCATCGCGTCATCGAACGCGCCGGANAGCGCTCGNCGCCCGTCCGGCGTCANCCCAACCGACGCNACCGGTGACGAATGACCGGTCAGTCGCATCANCGATTCGCCGGTCNCCACATCCCACAACAGCAGCGTCCGGTCGTTGCCCGCCGACAGCACGTGCCGGTTGCCGGCCGGGACGATTTCGTTGACCCCCACGCCGCGCGCACTGGGCGCGAACAGGTGGCCGCCCACGCCGCCGTTCAAGCCCGTCAGGCGGTGGATCTGTTCGCCCGCGGCCAGGTCCCAGACGATCAGGGTGCCGTCCCACGAGCTGGAGACCGCGTGCCGGTCACCAGGCAGGAACGCGATGTCCAGAATGCCGCGCCCTTCATAGTGGCCGGTCATGCGCCGGATAATCTCACCCGTCGTCAGATCGTGGTAGATGACCTGATCATCAATGCCGGCGCTGACGGCNAAGCGGCCGTCACTGCTCACGTCAACCGCCTGCACATAACCGGAGTGGCCGGCGACCTGCCGGATGCGACGGCCAGTGGTAATATCCCAAAGGGCAATGGTTCCGTCGTTGTGCGCGGTCACCGCCAGGCGGTTATCGCCGGCAATGACCATGTCGTTGATTGGGCTATTAAAGGATTTCAGGCGCTGCTGCGGCGTCCCGCTCGCATAATCCCACACCGTCAGCGCCGGATCGAGCCCAGTGCCCCGCTGCCAGCTCGCGGTCAGAAACGTAAGCCCATCGGGACTGAGTTCCAGCTTTTCCACCAGGTGATCGGCCGGTATATCGGCATTGCGCCAACGCGCCGTCCGCCAGTGCCCGGTCAGATCCCACCATAGCAGTTTGCGGTCGGCCGAACCGGACACCGCGCGGCCGTTGTTCAAATAGCTAATCCCCAAAACGGCGTCTCCATGGTTGGCGAAGCGTTCGACCGGCTCGCCAGACGCCAAGTCCCAGAGGATCATCCCTCCATCCAGTGCGCCGGACAGAGCCGACAGTCCGTCGGGGCTCACCGCCACCTCCGTCACATTACTCTCATGGCCGCGCATCGTTTGGACCAGTTCGCCGGAGTCCAGATCCCAGACGTAGATGTTCGCGCTGTTCGATGCGCCGAATCCATATTTCCCATCGGGGCTGATGGCGACGCTGTTGACACCTTGGCCTGCTGCCTCCAGAAAGTGAATGATCTCCCCGGCTTCGATATCCCACAGGACGGCCGTGTGCGTGTCGAAGGCCGACTCTCGGCCATAGCCCACCAGCGCCGCGCGCCCATCAGGGGTGACGGCGATGCTGAGCACGCCTTCGACCACTTCCTCCAGGTCGCCACCAAAACGGCCGGCGGTCTCGCCGGNGTCGAGATCCCACAGGATCAATTCTCCCGGCAACTGGAGGGAGTTCTCGCCGGTCAACGCCCAGCGCCCATCGGGCAAGAATGCCGCGCCGCGCACGATGTTGCCGTGGCCGATTAGCTCGCGCTCTATGACGCCCGAAGCCACATCCCACACAATCGCCTTGTGGTCCCACCCGCCCGAGAGAAGCCGCGTGCCGTCAGGGCTGAAGACGACCGTGGCCACGGCGTTGTCGTGGCCCATCAGCGTTGCCAACAGGTCGCCGCTGTTAATATCCCACAGCCGAATAAGGCCATCATCACTGCCGGTCGCCATGCTATTACCGTCCGGGCTGATATCCACAGTGTTGACGGAACTGCCCACCTCGTATTCGAGGATCGCCCCCGGCGCGTAGGCCACATCAAGCAGCGTCCGCCACGCCTCCAGCGGCGGTTTCTCGACAGTGTTGGCTGCCAGTGCCAGCAGCAGCGCCAGTTGCTGGTCGTCGGCCGCCAGCGCCTGCCGGGCGTTGGCCGCCAGTGACAGGCTGTAGGACTCCAGCGCCTCGCGCTCGCGGCTCAGAGCCGTGTCGCGTTGGATGTTAGCCTCCGCCTCGGCCGTGGCTCGCTGGTCCGCCTCGACGACCGCCTCCGCTTGCCGCGTGGCGGCCAGGTTGGCGTTCTCCACGGCCAGCGCGGCGTTGGCGTTGGCCTCGGCGGCGCGGGTGGCGGCGACGGCGGCGTTGCTGCCCGACGAGCGGGCAAAGCCGACCGCGGCCACGGCCAGCAGCCCGGCCAGAGCCANCGCCCCGGCCAGAAGTGCCGCCCGCCGGCGCAGGCGGGCATTGGCCCCAGCCTGTTCCTCCGCCCGGCGGCGCTCCGNCTCAGCCAATTGGCGGGCTGTCTCCAGTTCCCGCCGCTGGCGGGCTTCCTCTTCGGCCCGCCGCCGGTCGCGGGCTTCATTCGAGGCGGCCAGAAAAGCGCGCTCATCGCCCGTCAGCGATACCTTAGGCGCTTCCACCCAGCCGGCGAATTGGTCGAGCCGCGAGCCGCGCAGCAGGTAGCCGTCGCCTCGCCCGGCGGCCAGCCACTCGGCCGCGCCGTCGGCCAGCAGGCGTTGCCGCCGCACATCGGCCCGGCTCTCGTCCAGCCAGCGGCGCAAGAGAGGCCACTCGCGCAGCAGCGCCTCGTGGGCTACTTCGACCGTCGGGCCGCGGTTCACCGGGTCGCGGTCGAAGGTCAGCAGCCGGGCGCGGCCATAGGCGTCCAGGGGAGTGACGGGTGTCGGGTGACGACTCTTGTCGTCCGACGAGATGGCGAGTTCAGAGTCGCCCGTTGACAAATNCCCATTGCCAATGGCCGTCTCTTCATCCGTAATTCGTAATTCGTCATTCGTCATTTGAAGTTCTTCCAACTCCGCCCGCAACACCCGCCGCCGGGTGTCCTCCGTTCCCTCGCCCAGCGTCACCAGTCGCAGGAACAGTTGCCGCGACGTTGCCTGCCCGGCCGGGTCAAGGCTCTCGAAGATCGCGTCGGCCCGGTGGCCGAGTGCCCCGGCCACGCCGCCGATGACGTGGTAGGCGGCCAGCGTCATCAGCCCCGCCTCGCGCCGCTCATAGAGTTCGGTCAGGGCGTATTGCAGCAACGGTAGCGAGCCGGGCTGGTCGGCCACGTCGGCCAGCATCGCGGCCAGCAGGCCGGGTTCCAGCTTCGCGCCGGCCAGCGCCGCGGGCTGGGTGATACTACGCTCCAGTTCGGCCGGTGAGAGTGGCAGCACGACCTCCGTGGCATGGCGCAATAACTCGCCCAGATCGCTTATCTGCAGCGGCCGGTCATAGAAGTCGGCCCGCAACGTGGCCACCACGCGCAGACGGCTTTCGGGCGCGGCCAGCGCCGCCAGCAACGCGCCCACAAATCGCTCGCGCGCGGCCTCGTCGACCAGCGTGAAGAGTTCCTCGAACTGGTCAATGACCAGCAGCAACTGCGGCGGCTCGTCGCCCGGCAGTTGCGGCAGCAAGCGCCGGAGCGCTCGGTCCAGCGCGCGCTCGTCAGCCTGAAGCGCCTCCAGCAGGTTTGCCGGCGGATCGACCACCACACGCAATAAGGCACGCTCCAGTTCTTCTAGCGGGTGGCTGCCCGGCGTCATCTCGGCCACGAACCAGGCCGCCGAGCCGTCGACGCCGCCGGCCCGCAGAGCGGGAATAAGCCCGGCCTTGACCACGCTCGATTTGCCACTGCCGCTGGGCCCGACGACTGCCAGGAAGCGCGCCGGCCGGCCGTCCCTGCCAGCCTGGCCCAGGCGCGCCAGCAGTTGCGCGACCAGTGCCTCGCGCCCGAAAAAGGTCGCGGCGTCGGTCTCCTGGAAAGCGCGCAATCCCATATACGGATTGGGAAAGGCGCGAGCATCCATCGTGTGCAGCGCCTCTACCGGCAACCCGGCGGGTGCAGAGGTTATTGCCTGTTGAAATGCGCCGGCCAGGGCCAGCACGTCCTCATAGCGGTCGCGCGGGTTCCTGGCTGTTGCCCGGCGAATGACCGCGTCCACGGCCGGCGGCAAACCGGGCACCTGCGCGGCGACCGGCGGCAGGAATTCCTCGAGGATCAAGCGCCGGGCTTCCTCGGGCGTGGTGAACTCGAACGGCGGCCGCCCGGCAAGCATCTGGTAAATGACCAGCCCCAGGCTGTACTGGTCGGTCTGCGGCGACAGATCTTCCTTCAATAGCTGTTCCGGGGTCGTGTATCCCATCGCNCCGGGCTGATCGTCCAATGGCGCGGCCAGGCTATCCCTGGCGACGCTGAAATCGGACAGATAGGCATTTTCGTCCTCATCCAGCAGGATGTTGGCCGGCTTCACGTCCCCATGAACGATGCCGCGGCGGTGGGCCGCGAAAAGCGCGGCGGCGACCTGGTCGGTGAGCCGCGCGGCCCTGTCCGGCGGCAAAGGCCCGCGCTCCAGCAGCGCCGCCAGGCTGCCGCCCCGCAGCCAGCGCATGACCAAATAAGCATTGTCGGGCTCGCGCCAATAGTCATAGAGCGGCACGATATGCGGGTGTTCCAGCCGGGCGATGGTTTGCGCTTCGGCCTCGAAACGGCGGATAAAGCCGGGATGGTTGGCCAAGCGCTGGTGGATGATCTTGACCGCCACTTCGCGATTGGCTCCCGGCTGGAAGGCGCGGTGGACCACGCCGAACGCGCCCGCGCCAATCTCGTCCAGCAGCTTGTAGCCGCGCACGGTTGCCGGCCGCGGCTGCTCGACGCCAAGCTCGTCGCGCTGGATTTGCTCGGCCAGCCGCGCCGTCTGGGCCGATGGCCTGACACCCAGCTCCGCGCGCAACAGGCGGGTCGCGCCCTCGAACGCGGCCAGCGCGCCGGCTCGCTGACCGGCCCGGGCCATGGCCTCCATTAATTGCCGGTGGGCGCGCTCGTCGAGGCTGTCCAGGGCGAGCTGCCGCCGAGCATAGCCCTGCGNTTGCTCGTAGTCCGCCCGCAGCATCTCGGCCGCGGCCAGCGTGTGCAACGCCTCGACCGCCACATGCCGGAACATCTCGCGCCGGCGCGCGGCCCAATCCTCAAAGGCGTTGCTGTCTTCCACGTAGAAGTCCGCCAGAAATTCGCCGCGATAGAGGCCGGCCGCGCGAGACAATCGGTCGCGGCAGGTCGAGCAGGTCAGGACGTCGGAATGCGCGTGCCCGCGGACGCCGCTCGCCAGAGCCATGAAATCGGCGACGTCGATCGAGTAGCCGGCGTCGGGATTGATCTGAACGGTTTGGCGGCCGGCGAGGAAGAAAGGCACGCGCCCATCGCCCTGCCGGGCGGTCGCGTCGGGAATGGCCTTGCGCAATTGGTAGACGATCTGGCGCAGGTTGGTCTGGGCCGACTCCGGCGAGAGGTCGGGCCAGAGCATCGTCATAAGGGCTTCGCGCTGGTGGCCCGTGTGGGACTCGACAAGCAAAAACGCCAGTAAAGCTTGCGCCTTGCTGGTGCGGAANTGGGTCAACGATTTGTCGTTGTAAACAACCGCAAACGGACCGAACAACCGGATCGACAGGTCTGACATTGCACCCTCNTGCGGGCAGGGCAATCCTGTGCCTGGTTATTTTGNTGGTNAGAATGTAACCGGATCTTCGGCAACCTAGCGGACATTGTAAACGATAGACTTGCTCGATGGCAAGGGCACGCATTGGCAAANTGTTATNGTTCAGGGAATCTGACACNAGNTAAGAGAAAAGCGAAANTGTCACCCNNATGGACANGGTGACATTGAACAACAAGGAACNGAAGCGNCTGATGGTACNCAACGACNGGCNGTGCCGGTAGTTAAGATCGCACGAGATGATCACGCCNCTGTCGAGAGCGNNCTNGACCGCCTTCGCCGTNGCCTTGGCCAGCCCGGCCGCGCTCTTGCCTTACCCCTCGAAGGCTTGTCCCCGNCCCGCGGCCAGTAGCCCGTCGCGCAGCACCTGGGCCACCATCTCGGCCCGCGAGCTGACCCCTAGCTTCAGGAAGATGCGCCGCAAGTGGGTGGACACCGTCCACGGGCTGATCTCCAGCAGCAAGGCAATGCTTTGCGTCGACATCCCTTTCATCACCAGCCGCACGATTTCCCCTTCCCGCGGGCTGAGCGCGCAGGCCGCCCGCGCCGCCGGGCAGGGCCGGCAACTGAGCGTGTACACCATGCCGTCGAACACCACAACGCCCAGAACCACCTCGCCATTCTCATCCGTGCATTCGCCCTGCGCTGGCATGGCCTCGTGGGGTACGTTGGCGAGAAATTGGGTCAAGAGTTCGATTACATCATCGGTAACGGGTGCATCCATACGAGTTTGGCTATCGGTTGTGGCATCCATGGTATTCCCTATGCCGACTCGCGCCATCGTCTGCTGATCTTGGCCGGGCCGGGACAGACGGTCTGTTACCGATAGAGACTAATAACAAGCGCCGACAAACCCCGCTCTTGCCGGTATTGGCACTAGCTAAATTTTCGCTTACCGAGATAACGCTACAACTCAGGGTGCTCCCAGAACCAACGCGNCCGACGACTTCGATCCCTCCCGGCTGNTCCTGCTGAGCATTGCTCATTATAAAGACATGACGCGCCCATATCAATACCTCATTCGTGCGACACTCAGAAAGGCGACCCGAACCGAGCGACCCGCATCGTGTCTCATTCAAAGGTGTGACTATCCACCNGCGACGGCATGATTTAGGATGTGCCCACCTGTGAACAGTTGTTTCACCATTTAGATGCCTGGCGCTAAGGAGGCCTAGCCATGTATGAGGACCTGGAATATTTAGAAGACGGCGAAGATGAATTGGCCTATGAGGACGAACTCAGCGGCCTGCTCGAAGACGGCGAGCAATGGGAAGACCTCGAGGATGAATATTCGTTCGAGGACGAGTCGGGGCTTTTCGAGTCCTGGGAGGATATGGAGACCGACGGCTACTATGAGGCCGACCCGTTCATCGGCAATCTGGTCAAGAAGGCCGGCCGGGTGATCAAGAAAGCGGCCCGCGGCCCCATCGGCGGCGTGCTGAAGAACATTGCCAAGCAAGCCGCCCAGGTGGCCGGCGGGGCCATCGGCGGCCCGATGGGGGCCAAGCTCGCCAGCACCGTCGCCAACCAGGTGATTCGCGAGAGCGAAGAAGAAGGCGAGTGGGAAGACTACGAGTCCGACCCCGAAGGTGACCTGGAAGTGATGGGCGGCGATATGGAGATCTTCGAGGAGATGGANTATCTCGCCGCGCTGGCCGCCGAAAGCGAAAGCGAGGAAGAGGCCGACCAGTTCATCGGCGCGATCGCCAACCTGGCCGGGCCGCTGCTGTCGTCACTGATGGGCGAGACCGACCACGAAGACATGGAACTGTGGGAGGATGGCGAGGGCGACCAGTTCTTGCCACTGATCCCGCTGGCCGCCTCTTTGCTGCCGAAAGCAATCCCCCTGGTGTCCAAGGGTATCGGCGCCATCGGCAAGGCCCTGAGCGGCAGTCGTAAGACCCGCAAGATGGTTCGCACGCTGCCGCGGGTGGCGGCCAAGACGGCGACCACGCTGGCCCGTCAGGCTCGCGCCGGTCGCCCGCTGACCCCCAACCGGGTGGCCCGCACAATGGCTCGCCAGACGGCCAAGACGCTCGTCAAGCGCCCGACCGTCGCCCGCACCATGCAGGCCAACCGCGCCGCGGCTCGCCGCCGCGTTCAGGCCAAGGGCCCGGCCGTTCGCGTGCCGACCGCCCGGCCGGGCATGCGTCCCGGTCCCGCGCGGCCGCTGCCGGTGCGTCCGGCCGTCGTTCGCCGCGCCATCCAGGGCCCGGCCGGCGCCGCCCCTGGCTTTTCCGGCGGCCCGGCGGCGGGTGGCTACGACCCGGTGGGTGGCGGCTACGCGTCCTCGANCTATGGACGCCGTCGCCGGCGCATCGTGCGCCCGCGTTACTGCGTGTATTAGCCGGCAATTTCCACGCTGAGAAGGGGAATGGCGTCATGACTGGCCCGGATGTACCTGACGACAACGAGCGCGATCCGAATGATTCGCCGGAAGGCGATTTGCCGGACGCCGGCCCTCTGGGGCCAGCTTCGCCGGAAGAGGCGTGGGACTGGCTCAATCTGGGTTCCCCGGATGGAGCCGAACGGCCCGAACCGATGGAGCAGGAGAGCGATCCGGTTGCCTTCGCCGGCGGACCGCAGCCCGTGGGGTTCAGCGATGGACCCGCGGCGCGGAACGGCCAGAACGGCCACAGCGGGCTGGCAGGCGCCCTGCGCGCCCCGGCCCGCCGCCCCTCCGGCAAGTCGGCCGCCCGCCGGCCGCGCCACGCGCCCTGGCCCCTCGACGACGCCTTGATCGTCGCCCTAAGTCGCGCCGCTATGAAGGCGGATGACGGCGAGGAAGCGAGCCTGATCGCCGCCTCGATCGCCCCGCTGATATTCGGCAAGGCTGTCGCCGCGTCGCGGCAGGACGCCATTCGCCCCGTATTGCCCGCCCTGATGAAAGGCGTGGCCGTCCTGGTAGCTTTGCTGGTCGAGGAAGATGCCCGGCGGCTGATACACCTGCTGCCGTCGATCCTCGATGAGACGTTCCGAACGCTGGCTCGCGCCGCGGACGAAGGGCAGCCGATCACCCGCAAGNGTGCCGGCGACGTGCTGGCCGAAAAGACGGCAACGGCGATCGCGCGCAGCCCGGGCCGGCCAGATGAAAACGCGCGCCGGACTCGCGGCGAACGCCGCCCGNGCGCGCCTCANTGGNATAGCGANGAAACGGAAGGGGACGATGGCAACGATGCTTTCTAACGGCGAGAGCGAGGCGGNGGGCGCGGTCATGCGCCCCGGCCGGCCGGCTATCCGGCGGCCTCGTCCCGCCCTGCGTCCCGCGCCCCCGACCGACCCCGACGACGAGACGCGGCGCTTTGTGGCCGCCCAGGTGCTCGACGCGCGCGAAGTGGCCCGCGCCCTCAGCCCGTTTCGCCCCGGCGAATTCGGGTCCGGCCCGGCCAGCCCGTCGGCGGCCCATATCAAGGCGGCCAACGACTTCCTGGGCGGCTTGCAGCAGGCGCTGCTCGCCGTCACCCAACGCATGGAACCCCCGGCGGCGGCCAGCGCCGCCCGCCCAACCAGCGCCAACCTGGCCCGATTATTGAAGGCCAAGGACGTGGCGCTGCGCGGCGGCAAGGAGCTGGAGCGCGTNTGGGANTTCTACTTCGAGCTGTTCGGCCAGCGGCAAACGCGCTTCGGCGAGTGGNTGCTCGGCGCGGACCGGATCGCGCTCGATTGCTATCAGGCCATTTACACCGGCCTGGAGACGCCGCGCTCCGTGCCCACGCCGCCGCCCTTCGCCTACATGGAGACGGGCGGCACGCCCTCGACCTTCCGGCGCGGCGTGGTGCTGACCCGGCTGGGGCGGCGCAAGAACCCGTTTCCCATCGTCCAGTTGCCCTATCATCGCCTCGTCAACCCGTGGACGCTGGGCGCAATTCATCACGAGGTCAGCCACAATATCCAGAACGACCTGGGATTGTGGGAAGAAGTGCCGCGGCGCATCGTGCCGCGCCTGCGCGCGGCGGGCATCCCGCTCGACATGGCGCAGGTGTGGGCGCGCTGGCACAAGGAGATCTGGGCCGACTTGTGCGGCCTGTTGCTCGGCGGGCCGGCGCTGGTCACCTCGCTGATGGGCGTCGTGGCCCGCGGGCCGCGAGCGACGCTGGGGTTCAACCCGGCCGGGGTCCATCCCACGCCCTACCTGCGCGTACTGATCAACCTGGAGCTGTTGCGGCGGTTGGGGTTCACGGCCGAAGCCGCGGCCTATGACCGGCTGTGGCGGCGGCTTTACCCGCGGCCCACCGCGGGCAACCTGCCGGCAGCCATGCTGGCCACCTTTCCGCGGGCCAACGGGCTGGTCGTCGATACCCTCTGCTTCCAGCCCTACCCGCAATTGGGCGGGCGGCGGCTGGTCGACGTGGTCCGCTTTCGCCCGGCCCACCAGGCAATGGTGGCCGAGGCGGCCGGGCGCATCGCCCAGGGCGTGGACCCCGGCATCATCCCGGCCCGCTTCCTCGTCGGCGCGGCCCGTTGGGCCTTGGCCCGGCAGCTGGCCCCGCCGGAGAAGATCACGGCCGATTTCTATAAGGCACTGGCAGCGAGGTGATGTGATGACCATGCGGGAAGCGTTCACCGAACTGAATCAGCGGCTTCGCGCCGTGGACGAGGCCCTGGCCCACCTCGAGTGGTCGGTCGTCAATGGCCAGATGGCCGCCGGCGGTGAGAACACGGCCGGCGATCTGTATGACAAGGTCGGGTTCCTGCGCGGAACCTTCGCCGAAGCGGCCGCCGCTGTCAGGATAGAGCCGGCGCGCTGGTCTGTATCCCAAACCCGGCTGGCTCTGGCTGAATGCCAGCGCCTGTGCGGCCAGGCGGTAGCTGCTTTTTACAACGATTTGATGACGCCCGAACTGTTTGACGTCCTTAATTCACTCATGAGCGACCAGCCCGCGAGCGAGATGATGGCCGAACCNGCGGCGAGCGAGGCCATGCCCGGCCCGACCGGCTGGGCAGGATGGGCCTACGGTGTGCGCGACGCGCTGGATAACTGCGNGTCGCCGATTTACAACCTGAANCGCGCCTTGCTGCAATGCTGGGGAGAACTGGCAGATCGGGCAGAACTGCCGGAGGTGGTCATCCATACGACGGCCCACCCGGACTTGCCGGGCAAGCTTCTCGGCGCGTAAATTGATTATCAGTAGCAGGAACCCTCAGAAAGGAGGTGTAGAGAAATGATGGGTACAGGATCATCAAAGCGAACGCTTCGTGTCGTGGTCAAGACAAGGGTCACTCCTCAGCAACCCATAGCTGGGGCAGTCATTCGCCTGATGGACCAAAACACAGGGGTAGTGCTCATTCACGAGACGACCGATAGCAATGGAGAAGTCATATTCGATGTTTCTCCTATTATCGGCTCTGCAATCGATATCCAGTGCTTCCCCCCGCAGAAATATGAGTTTCTTAATTCGGGTGAAGAACAACAAACAATCGTGGTTAAAGGTTCTCAAAGAACCATNACGTTCCTGGTGGAGGACAAGGCGACCGCGCCGCGTGGTGGAATCAGAGCTGATGAAATCGAAAAGGCTGTGAAGGTTGCGCTGGCGGATACGAATACGGCCATCACCGCTACCAATACCTCGATCGCCACAACCACACGGACGCTGAAGAACATTTCCGCCCTCGGCCCGCAGGATGGCGGCGGCGGGGGCAGCGGCATCGTCGATGGCGCGCACGCCAAGAAGAAGGTAGATACCGCCGTCGCCAGGGTGCTGGGCCGCCCGGCCGGGGCTGATCCCTATACATTCCTCGCCGCCCTGCGCGGCACGTTCCCCGAAGACCCGGCCGAAGGCGAGATCTCGCGCCAGCCGGTGCGGACCTACGTGGTCATGACCGCCGAAAGTGGCCAGTTGTCGGCCGCCCAGGGCACACTGAGCCGCGAGGTTAATTTGATCGCCGACGAGGCCAGGACGATCCTGTTGTCCTTGCGCTCTATTTCGCCCAGTACCGACCAGGAATTAGCCGAAGCGCTGGTGGAACTGATCCGAACCGATCTGGACGCCTTGATCGTGGAGGCCAGCCGGGTCGACCGGCCGCGGAAGCGCCGCGTGGATGAGATTCTCACCAGTCTGAAAGGTGACGTCAATAACAAGGGTCAGTTGAAGGAGCTCAGGAAAGCGTTGGGGCTGGACGGGAAGGACAAGCTTGGCAACACAAAGCTCGTCACCCCGGTCGAGGCTCAATTGCTGGCCGCCATGAAACTGCTCAAGCGGCACGTCAACACGCTGGGGCGGGCATTCGATGACTATTTTGCCGCCACCCGTTCGTCGCCGAATGACAATTCGTTCAGCGGGCGACTGGCCTATACCGCGCAACTGCTGGCCGGCGTCGGCCAATCCACGCGCGACCTGCGCGACGCCATGGCCGCGGTCGGCCTGAGCCAGGCGGAATGCCAGACCACCTTCATCACCGACACAACGAACAACGAGGAGATCAGCATCGAGTCCATCCTTGCCTGGATCGAGAGCATCGCCGACGCGGAGGGACCCGATATGATCGCTCGCGGCGGCCGATTGGGCTTAAGACGAGTGCTGGATGTAGTTCAGAATCATCACCTTCCCCTGGTTAACGATCTTGTTAATGAGGCTGAAGATCCTGATCCGCCGCATCCCGGCCTGGCGCAGGAATCGGTGCTGGTGGCCCTGAATGAGCTGAAAGTCCAATTGGAACAATTTTAGGGGCATAGAAACAGCGAGTTGCCCCGGCCGCCCCGTGACCGTCGCGGCCGGCAGGCATAGTCGCATAAATGGCAAACCGCGCGAGGCGCATGACGATTAGAAAGGAGGCTGAGCATGGCCCAAAATAACTATTACGGACAAAACGGAGGTTTCGGCGGCAACGGCATTGGCCGCCCGTCACAGGAGACCAGAAAAGAACGCGACCAGGTGTTCGATCAGTTCGCGGCGCTGCTGCAGAACGCGGTCGCCCAGCTAAGCCCGGACCTGATCCAGGACCCCAATCTCGGCGTCCTGCTGACCAGCATGCTCGGCGACCAACTAGAAACGCTGATCGCCGCGCGGGCCCAGGAGCCGGCGCCACCCGATCTGGGTCTGGCCCAGCTGGCGGGCATCGGGCCGGAAGCGGCGATTGATTTCGCCGTCACCCGCGCCCCCGACGGCGTGCAGCCCTTCGACGAGGCGATCACCTCGGAGCGACTGCTGGCCCTGGGCGATCTCTATTACATCTCGCAGCACGAGAAGATCGGTGCCTTCACGGCTGTCCTCAAGCTCCAGGAGCTGTTCACGGCCGGCACGGTGCGACTGTCTTCGGGCGACGGCGCGTTCCGGCTCTACCAGTACGACCGGCGCAAGGTGTTGCGGTTCACCCAGCGCGACCGGCATCAGGGCTACTTGCGCGCCTTCGGCTACGGCAGCGCCCAGCCCGCGCCGGGCGCGACGGCCAACCGCGACTTCCACCGGCTGTTCACCAACTTCAACAACCGTGTGGCCGTCTTCTGGCGCGACAAGCGCATCTCCGAGGTCGTCCGGCCGCGGGCCAGCGACCCCAGCTACGGCAGCATCGCCATCGTGCGCCGCGCCGGACTGGACCTGCGCCACAATCTGAAGCACTTCTCCTATGGCCATCTCAACGTCATGCGCGTGGAGCTGCTGCAACTGCTGGAGGACGCGTTCAAGATTCTGGGCTCAGACGACATCATGAACCTCTACGGCGTGGATAACCCGTGGGACACCATCGAGGAGATCTACCTGCGCTACTTCAAGCGCGCCGCGGTCAACGTCTCGGCCCGCAGCCGGATGGCCATCACCGGCCGCAACATCCTGCGCTGGCTGTCGCAGCCTCACATCCTCAACGCCGATCGGGCGCAGTTCGAGACACTGCTGCTGGACATCGCCGAGGACGCCGAGGAGTGGCTGACCAGCGCCGAGTCGGTCGGCTCGGCCCGCTTTATGCGCCCCGAACCGGCGACGAACATCATCGCCACCGGCCCGCGCACCTACCCGACGCGGGCGGCCGAATCGATGTTTGAGTTGATGGGCGAGTGAGCAGGCGACCACATCCAGGCAGTCGGGTTCATTGCCCTTCCCCAGCCGCGAAAGGTATGGGGATGGGCAATCCCTGGCCGATGAGCGAGAAACACCATGAGTGGCGAGCAACGCGGACGGATAGGCCCCTGACCGGAGGATGAGGACCGCCCGGGCCGGCGGAAGGAGCAAACGATGTGCAGGGACTGCGGGAACGAACGCGAATTCATAACGGACCCACACGGCAGCCGCTACCAGCGCGCCTTTGGCGAGAGCGAGCTGATGGAGTGGTTTGAGGCTGAGGCTGGGCGGCCGCGCATCGAGGATCGGACCCATTCGCCCCGCACACGCCAGACCAGACGGGAGAAAGGCCATCTGCGGCCGCGCTCCAAGAGTCAGGTCTATGCGCTGGTCTTGCACCAGATGGCCTGCTGCCGGCGGCGCAAGGAAGGCGGGTACGACACGATCGGCGTCCATTACGCCATTCTGGAAGACGGCCGAATCCTGCAACTGCAACC
>JAACJX010000495.1 GCA_014237545.1 Ardenticatenia bacterium
GCCGGCCCCAGGCTGAGCACGTAGAAGTTGAAGGTGAACATGACCACGCCGAAGGTCAGGCCCATGCCGATGCCATAGAGCAGCACCATCCACACGTTGCTGGAGAAGCGGCGGATGTTGGTCATGTAAGCCGCCGCGGCGTGACGCAGCCGGTCGAGCGGCCGCGTGGTGTGAGAATCCATGAAAGCTCCGGGTCATGCGCCCAGGGTCGCGGGCTTCGGGCGGGAGAGGGTCGGGAGAGCGGGCGAGACGGGCGAATGGATTAGATGATTATCTAACAGGAGTATAGCTTATTGCTCGGGGAAAGGGAAGGGGAGTTAGGAATTTCGAATCAGGAATTAGGAATTATAAATGGGCGTTGAATGGGGCGCCGGCCGGCCATGGGATGGGAAATCGACGGCCGCCGACCGTGGCCACCTGCCGCTGGTCTGCTGACCACTTGCCACTTGCCACCTGCTACCGACAGCTGACCTGCTCCTCCACTNTCCCCCTCAACGTCGCATGAGCCGAAAGGCGACGTCGCGACCCAGGCCGGTCACCCGCGCCAGGTGGATCCACAGCAGGGCCAGGTTCTCCAGATGGCGCGCGGCCGATAGCCCGCCGGCGTCGACCACCTCGAAGCCCAACTCTTCGGCCAGTTGCGCGGCGGCGGCTTTGGCCATGCCATCGTCGCCGCAAATGAACATGGTCGAGGCGCCGCCGTCGTAGACGGGGTTGGCCATNTTCTCCGCGCCGGTCGTGTTGAAGGCCTTCACGACGCGCGCCCGCGGCGCCCAGGCGGCGATNTGCTCCACGCCGGACGTGGTCGCGTCGAACATCGGCCGCAGGCCGGGCGCGATGGGGTTGGTGCAGTCGATGAGCACCTTGCCGCCCAGNTCNCCGGCAATGTCCAGCCGCTCGCGGACGGCGGTGAAGGGNACGGCGAGGACGATGACGCTGCTGCGAGCCGCGGCGTCGGCCACGCGCGCGGCCGAGGCGTTGGGCCCGGCCTCGTCGAGCAACGCCTGGACGCGNTCTGACGAAGGCTCGCGCGAGGCAAANGTGACGATGTGCCCGCGGGCGGCCCAGCCCTTCCCCAGCGCGGCCGCCACGTTNCCNGTTCCNACNATCGCGATTTTCATAGACCCCTTCCTTCTATATNTCCCTCNTTCGACAATAGCCGAAAGCCGGTGCGGCGGCAAGCATTAACNACAGCGGCAATGCGACCCGAGCAGAGCAGCGTATAGCGAGGAGAAATGATAATNCGCAGATTATGCAGGTTTTTGCTTGAAACTGCGTAATCTGCGGATAACTCTCTTTCCCCGACGCTTATTGGAACNTGTTTCGGGGCCAGGGTAATTTTCACTAATCTGCCGGCGGCTGTGATTTATTTAACATACACGCCCTATTCACAGTGCTACCATCGCTTTAGACGAACTCTCGTTCGGCCGCGGGATAACGGTTCTCTTCCATGCAGGCCATTACCGGCCATTGACTCGGAGGCATACAATGATAAACAAAGTGATCGGTGTTTCGGTGGGGTCAGACGGCGCCGTATGGTGCGCCGACTCCCTGGGGAGCCTGTACATGCGCGTCGGCAGCGAGTGGAAACGCAATCCAACCGCCATTGCCACGGAAGTGGCTGTCGGCAATAGCAACAACGTCTGGTGCCGCAACCGCGACGGCCAGATCTTCAAACTCCTGGGCAACACGTATGACAGCGGCTGGGGNAAGGACCCCATCGCCTCGCTCGTCAAGCAATCTATCTCCGTGGGCAGCGACGGCACGTTGTGGGTCGTCAATACGAAGAACCANCTCNTCAAGCTGGAAGCCGGCCAGTGGAAACACAATCCNACCGGCAAAGCGCAAGAAGTCAGTGTCGGCAACGCCAACAACGTCTGGTGCCAGAACGCCGAAGGGCGCGTCTTCAAGCTGCAAGGGTCAGCCTGGGATGGCACGTGGGTCGTCGATCCGCTGGCGACGAATGTNGTGTCAATTGGCGCCGGCGACGACGGCGCCGTGTGGATCGCCAACCACAAAGGCGAGCTGTGGGCCAGGGTGGGCAACGAGTGGCGCAAGAACGACAAGGCGTCCAACGTCGTCCAGGTGGCGGTCGGCAACCGCAACCTTGTATGGTGCGTCAACGCCTCAGGCCAGATATTCCATGCCCAAAGCAACGACTATGCCACGTACTGGGTGAACGTGCCGCCGCCGGTCATGCCCAAGCGCGTCCATCAGGTGCGGGAAGGCGAGTGGTTGCTCAAGATCATTCGCGAGGAGCTGCATCCACCAACGGACGCAAAAGCGCTGGCCATGGCCGACCAGGTGGCCAAGTACAACGGCTGGGCCAATCGCGAGCACGTGATCCACGCCGGCGACATGGTCATTCTGGAGATGTAGGCCAACCGCGATGATGTGGGCTGTCGCCCGGCGGCAGTCCACGTCGCTGTCGCGGCGAGAGCTATTCCGGTCATTTCACGCATTCTTCGCAGCGGGCCGACGCGTTGTCCCATATAATTGACTATGCGTATGGTCAGACGTGTTGTGTTCGCGGTGTTTGTCGGAGTGCTGCTCGTTGGCGGCGCGCTCCTCGCCTCTAACGGCGGAAGTCGCCTTCGCGCCGCGGCCGCCGCGCCGCGCGCCCTGCCCACGCTGTCTATTCCCTCTCTTCTCCCGGCCCCCGCCGGCGGAACCGTAACGCTGCCGCTCGATTATGTCAATGGCGGCAACGCCATCGACACGATCTTCTTCGTTATCTCCTACGACGCCACGCTGCTAACCCTGGACACGGCCGACCTGGACAACGACGACATCCCCGACGACCTGGCCTTCACCCTGCCCGACGGTTACGTCGCGCTGGTGGAGACTTCGGCCGCCGGCGGCGAGGGGCGCATCCAGGCGCTGATTTACAACCAGAGCTCAGCCACGCGGCGCATTCCCAGCGGCCGCCTGGTCGACGCGACGTTAGCCGTCGCCCCGGTCGGCGCGCCGCAAGTCACCGAAATCGTCTTCCTCAATTCGCCCGCGCCTTTCTTCGTCACGGCCGACGACGACATCGTCGACGGGGCGTTCATCGACGGCTCCGTCTCGATCGAATTCCTGGCGACGTATACGCCAACCCAAACGGCCGCCCCAACCACAACAGCGACCGCGACGCCGACAGTCAGCGGCACGCCACCCTCGGCGACGCCCACAGCGACGCCGACGGCATCCCCAACCAACACGCCCACAGCGACACATACCCCGTCGCCCACACCGACGGCCACCGATGAGCCGACCGGGACGGCGACAGCCACTCGACAAGTCGCGCCCTATTTCCTGCCGGCGGTCGTCTTCGGCGCGTCGCCGACACCAACGACAACCCCGTCGCCGTCAGATACGCCGACCATCGCGCCCACGGCCAGCCCCTCCCCCACCGGCAGCGCCACGCCCCGGCCGACGGCGACCGCCACCAGGCCGCCCGGCCAGTGCGTCAACGTCCTGGCCAATGGCGGCTTCGAGACCAACGGGGCGTGGCAGATCAACAACACTGTCTACCCGGCGAGCTACGTTACCTTCCCGGTCTTCAGCGGCGGGCGTGCGCTCCGCGCCGGCATCGTCCACCCGCCGGACAACGTCCGCAGCTATTCTTCGGCGCAGCAAACCCTCTTCATCCCTGCCGGGCCGCCGTCGGTGAAGCTCAGCTTCCAGCTTTTCGCCACAACCACCGGCACGCGGGCCGCGCTGACCCCGCCGCCGGTCGTGCCTACCACGCCGCTCGACCGGGCGCAACTGGCCGATGACGTCCAGATGGTGCTGCTCTTCGACAGCAGCGGCCGGCAGCACGTGCTGCTCTTTCAGCGGCAGTGGTACAGCACGTGGCGACGACACGAGATCGATCTGACGCCCTTCCGCGGCCAGGCGGTGACCCTCTACTTCGGCGTGTTCAACAACGGCACCGGCGGCGTGACCGGCATGTACGTCGATGAGGCGGCGGTCAGCTACTGCCTGCCGTAAAGCAATGGAACGCGGNCTAACGCGAATTAACACTGATTAGANTTCGTTCTGCTCTGCGTCAATCTCCGCCCGCNAGATCACTTTCGCATTGTCCCTCAAATTATTCCCCCTTTCCCGGCGCGTTGCGGTATGATCAGCCCATGCAACACGAACAACAAATCGCCAGCCAACTCAACGTCCGGCCGGAGCAGGTGGCCGCCACGGTCGCCCTGCTCGACGACGGCAACACCCTGCCCTTCATCGCCCGCTATCGCAAGGAAGCCACCGGCTCGCTCGACGAGGAGCAGATCCGCCACATCGCGGCCGAGATCGAACGGCTGCGCGCCCTCGACGAGCGCCGCGCGGTGGTCATCGCCTCGGTCGCCGAGCAGGGCAAGCTGACGCCGGCGCTGCAGGCGCAGTTCGAGGCGGCCGAGACGCTCCACGCCCTCGAGGACCTCTACGCCCCTTACCGCCCCAAGCGCCGCACCCGCGCTTCCATCGCCCGCGAGAAGGGGCTGGGGCCGCTGGCCGACCTGATCCTGGCCCAGCCGGCGACGGGCGAGACGCCCGAAGCGCTGGCCCGGCCGTTCGTGTCCGACGAGGTCCCGACGGTTGATGACGCCCTGGCCGGGGCGCGCGACATCGTGGCCGAGACCATCAGCGACCACGCCGCCGTGCGCGGCCGCCTGCGCGAGCGGGCCATGCAGGTCGGCTTGCTGAGCAGCAGGCGAATCGACGGCGCGGCCGACGAGAAGGGCGTCTACACCCTCTACTATGAGTTCGTCCTCGAAGTGCCGCGGCTGCGGCCCCACCAGATCCTGGCCATCAACCGCGGCGAGGCCGAGAAGGTGCTGCGCGTGGCTGTCGACGTGCCCGAAGCGGAGTGGCTGCTGGCCATTCGTGGCCACTTCCGGCCCGACCGCCGCTCGCCNCTGGCCGGGCAACTGCAACAGGCGATGGAAGACGCCGCCAAGCGGCTTCTTCTACCTGCCGTGGAGCGCGACGCGCGCAAGGCGCTGACCGAGACGGCCGAGCGCCACGCCATCGACGTCTTCGCCCGCAATCTNCGCGCCCTGCTGACCCAGCCGCCGCTGGCCGGGCACACCGCCCTGGGCATCGACCCCGGCTTTCGCACCGGCTGCAAGGCGGCCGTCATCGATGCCACCGGCAAAGTGCTCGACACGGCCACCATCTACCCCCNCCCGCCCCAGAACAAGACCGACGACGCCCGGCGCGTCCTGGCCGGCCTCATCGAGCGCCACGGCGTGTCGCTGGTGGCCATCGGCAATGGCACAGCCAGTCGCGAGACGGAGCAGCTCGTGGCCGGGCTGACACGCGAGCGCGACGGGCTGCACTACGTGGTCGTCAACGAGGCCGGGGCCAGCGTCTACAGCGCCAGCCCGCTGGCCCGCGCCGAGCTGCCGGACATGGACGTATCGATGCGCGGCGCGGTATCGATCGGCCGACGCCTGCTCGATCCGCTGGCCGAGCTGGTGAAGATCGACGCCAAGTCGATTGGGGTCGGCCTCTACCAGCACGACGTGGACCAGAAGCAATTGGTCGCCTCGCTCGACGGCGTCGTGGAGTCGGTCGTCAATCAGGTGGGCGTTGAGGTCAACACTGCCTCCCCCGCCCTGCTGGAGCACGTGGCGGGGGTCGGGCCGAAGCTGGCCGGGGCCATCGTGGCCCACCGCGACGCCAATGGGCCGTTTCCCGGCCGGATGGCGCTGCGGGCCGTGCCGGGGCTGGGGCCAAAGGCGTTCGAGCAGGCGGCCGGNTTCCTGCGCATCCGCGACGGGGAGAACCCGCTNGACGCCGGGGCAATTCACCCGGAGAGCTACGGCGTGGCCGAAAAGGTGATGGCGCGGGCGGGGATTGCGGCGGGGATGGGGAANGAGGAGAGAGAAGCGCTATTAAATAGTCTGTGCGAAAAGGTACATCTGAAGCAGCTCGCCGCCGAATTGGGAACAGGCGCGCCGACGCTGGCCGACATCCTCGACCAACTCGTGCGTCCCGGCCGCGACCCGCGCGAGGACCTGCCGCCGCCCCTGCTGCGCTCCGACGTGCTGTCGATCGATGATCTGAAGCCGGGGATGCTGCTCAACGGCACGGTGCGCAACGNGGNCGATTNCGGCGCGTTCGTCGATATCGGCGTGAAGCACGACGGCTTGCTGCACAAGAGCCGCCTGCCGCGCACCGCGGCGATCCAGGTGGGTGACGTGATCGAGGTGGTCGTGGTTGAGGTTGATAAAGAGCGCGGGCGGATTGGGTTNGGGTGGAAGAAAGGTTAGAAGAACAAGAAATCCACAGATTGCACAGATTACACAGATTTTAAAGAGCATTTCGGCAATCTGTGAAATCTGTGCAATCTGTGGATTCTTNCTANTTCTCGACTAGTTCGATAGCGTCGACCTTNGGGAAGCCCGCGGCGCTGGCGTCCCAGATGGTTGCGGCGCGGGGGGCGCCGGCGCTGCCGCCGGCCGGCATCTCATCGACAAAGATATCGAAAGGCTGGCCGGTGGCCGTGTTGCCGCCACTGTATTTGTAGGTGAATGGGTCTTCAAAGACCATAAAAGTCCAGTCGCGGTCCGGCGTGAAGTGGCGGTCCAGATCGAACGCCTTCAGGTCATTGCCCGCGGCCAGACCCTTCGTCGAGCCGTCAAGGCGCATGACGTAGCTGTCGTACTGGGCCAGGAAGACGAGGATATCCTCATCGCCGCCCTTCAGCGTGCCGCCGCCGTACTTCGGCACCGCGTAGCCGCCGAACGTGCTGAGCCACAGGTTTGACCCCTGGACGTCGATGGCGTCGATGTCTTCGGCGTCGGTCGTCAGGCCGTGGGCCGAGCCGTCAAAGAACATCGACCAGCTGCACGACCCCAGGAAGCAGGAGCGCAGCACCACGTCGGAGTCATCGACCGTACCCAGGCCGGGAACGGCCGTCGGCTGGTCGAAGCTCAGGTAAAACATCGAGTACAGGTTCACCTGGCTGTAATCCAGCGCGTCGATGTCGGCCGCGGCCGGCAGACCGTGGATCGTGCCGTCGAAGAACTTCAGCCACTGGCCGGTAGCCGTGTCGTAGCGCAGGATGTCCTCGTCGGCATAGGCGATGCCCGCCACCGTGCCCTTGCCAGNAGAGCTGACGTAGACGTAGAACNCCTCGCTCGCCGCGTCGGGCGGGATGGGCGGGTCGTCCTCGTCGTCGGTCGATTCGGCCGCCGGGGTCGCCGGGAGCGAGCCATCCGGCTGGACGTCGATGGCGATGCCGTCGTCGGCCTTCGCCGCGGCCACCAGCGACGTCAATATCAGCATGACAAACAAGAGCGCGTACAAAATCCGGTTCAATTTGGTCATGACTATCCTCCGTTCAGGTTGTGTTGATGAGGATAGTAAAGCAGAGGACGGCGGCCGGCATAAGGTCAATGGGCGATACAAAAAGTGATACAGGGTTNAGNGGGNGGGGAGCGNGGGAGAAAGGGGAGAAGGGGAGCGGGGGAGAAAGGGGGAAGGGGAGCGGGGGTATTGGATTTTTTGTGAACCTGGGAAGCAAGGAAGTTAATATGCATTGGACTAAATTTACAGATCGGCACGAAGAGGTTATTATTACGTTATGGCTCCGGCGGGTGGGCCTTTTTCTTACCGGCTGGCCCCCGGCGATGTTCGCGACAGAGCCATGCAAAGCAGGCTTAGGCGGCACACCTTCTTAAAATGCGTGATCGGCTTTTCTTCATCAGCGGCTTATTAGGCATCGGCGCTCTGGCGATGACGCTCATCATGGCCCTCATCGGCCCGCGCGAGACCGGCCCGCTGCCCCCCGGCTTCATCACGCCGATCATGGCCTTCGAGTTTGCCCGGAGCGAGGCCGAGGTCTACCAGTTGTTCGAGCCGGAAGGCGCGGCCGCGGCGATGGATCGCGTCAACCGCTGGGACTTCCTCTACATGACGCTCTACAGCGCCTTCCTGGGGACGTTCGCCCTGGCGGCGGCCCGGCGCGCCGGGCGACCGGCATTCTACGTCGCCGCGGCGCTGGCCGTGGTCATCCTGTTCGCCGACGCCATGGAGAACCTGCAATTGCTGGGGCTGACTTTCCGGATGAGCCTCGACGGCGGCAGTCTGACGACCACCTTGGAGAGGCTGCACGTATACACCTGGCTCAAATGGGGCGGGCTGGCGGTCTACTTCCTGCTGCTCGCGCCCTACTTTCGCGGGCTGAGTGGGCCCTGGCGCTGGATATGGGTTGCCGCGCTGCTGCCGGCCGCGCTGGCCGTCGTCGCCTTCCTCAGCCGCGGGCTGGCCAATGAGTTGATGGCCCTGTCGATTGGGCTGCTGTTCCTCCTGCTGACCGGCTACGCACTGCGGAGGAGTGGCAAACTGCATACAGAATCCAGCGTACAGCAAGTCTACGAGGCACCCAGTTAGGGATAAGGTAGCATTTTTGGGATTACTAATACGGTGCGACGGGAAGGAACCCAACGCATTAACGAGTTATGAAGCGCTCATCTTTCATCTGAACTCGTCATTCGTAACTCGTCACTCGAAATTTTTATAGGAGCGTGACATGGAATTTTGGCTAAATGGCGAACTGAAACAATTCGACGGCGATCCGGAGATGCCGCTGCTGACTTATCTGCGGCTGGAAGAAGGCATCACCTCGGCCAAGGACGGCTGCGCGCCCCAGGCGGCGTGCGGCGCGTGCGCCGTCGATCTGAACGGCAAGGCGGTGCTGGGCTGCGTCACGGCGATGAAACGCGTCGCCGGCGGCCGGGTGACGACCATTGAAGGGCTGGGCGAATACCGCCAGAACGTCTACGCCAACGCCTTCGTCGCCAAAGGCGGCGTCCAATGCGGCTACTGCATCCCCGGCATCGTCATCCAGGCCAACGCGCTCATCAACAAGAACAACGAGCCGAGCCGCGACGAGATCGCCAAGGCGCTGACGCCCAACCTGTGCCGCTGCACGGGCTACAAGAAGATCATCGATGCCGTCGAACTGGCCGCCGAAGCCATTCGCAAGGAAGAGGAAGTGCCGCCGCCCGTGCCCGACGGCCGCGTCGGCGGCCGCCATCCCAAGTACCATGCCGAAGACCTGGTGCTCGGCCGCCACGACTACGTGGCCGACATCTTCCTGCCGGGCATGGTCTATGGCGCGTTGCGCTTCAGCGACCACCCGCGGGCCAGGGTGCTGGCCATCGACACCAGCCCGGCCGAGGCGCTGCCCGGCGTCATCCGTGTCCTCACCGCGGCCGACGTCCCCGGCGACCGCTACATCGGCCTGATTCGCCAGGACTGGCCGCTCATGATCGCCGTGGGCGAGGAGACGCGCTACGTCGGCGACGTGCTGGCGGAGGTCGTGGCCGAGACGGAGGCCATCGCCCGCGCCGCGGCGGCGCTCATCCGTGTTGAGTACGAGGTGCTGGAGCCGGTGACCGACATGCACCGGGCGCTGGAACCGGACGCGCCGGTCGTGAATCCCACCAACCCGAACGGCAACCAGCTATCGCGCACGGCTTTCCAGCGCGGCGATCTGGACGGGGCCAAGGCCCGCACCGTCTATACCGCCCGCGGCACGTTCCAGACCCAGCGCATCGAGCACGGGTATATGGAGCCGGAGTGCGCCATCGCCGAGCCGGTGAGTGGACATCCTAAACCTAAGAGGTCTTTTGAGACTTCNGAGGTTTTAGACGCCGGCGATTTCCAGCAGGTCTTCGCCGAAGGACAGACAGAGGATAACGGCGATGGTCTGGCGGCCGGCAGGGAAGTCATCCACGTCTTGTCGCAGAGCCAGGGCGTCTACGACGACCAGATCCAGATCGCCAAGCTGCTGGGGTTGCCGCTCCAGGCCGTGCGCGTGACGCTGGTGCCCAACGGCGGCGGCTTTGGCGGCAAGGAAGACCTGTCGGTGCAAGGGCACGCGGCGGTCATGGCCTACCTGACCGGGCGGCCGGTGAAGGTCGGCCTGACCCGCGACGAGTCCATCGCCATGCACCCCAAGCGCCACCCGATCTGGATGGACTACACCGTCGGTTGCGACGCCGACGGCAAGTTGACCTACGTCAAGGTGAAGTTCGTCGGCGACTCCGGCGCCTACGCCTCGGTCGGCATGAAGGTGCTGGAACGCTCGGCCGGCCACGCCACCGGCGCCTACCACGTGCCCGCGGCCGACGTGGAAGCCATCGCCGCCTACACGAACAACATCCCCTGCGGGGCCATGCGCGGCTTCGGCGTGAACCAGGCCGCCTTTGGGCTAGAGAGCTGCCTCGACGACTTGTGCGAGCAGGGCGGCTTCGACCGCTGGCAGTTCCGCTATGACAACGCGCTGCAAAACGGCGACGTTACCTCGACCGGGCAGATCATCGAGGGCGGCGCGGGCGTGCGCGAGACGCTGCTGGCCGTCCGGGACCAGTTCTATGCCGCCAAGTACGCCGGACTGGCCTGCGGCATCAAGAACACCGGCGTCGGCAATGGCATGGCCGACTCGTCCCACGTGAGCATCACCATCGAATCGGCCGACCGGGTCATCCTCGACCATGGCTGGACGGAGATGGGCCAGGGCGTGCATACCATCGCCGTGCAGACGCTGTGCAACGAGACGGGCATCGACCCGCGCATCGTTCAGGTGCGCGTGGACACGGCCATGAAGCAGGAAGCGGGCATGACCACCGCCAGCCGGGCCACGTCGCTGGTCGGCAACGCCACGATCAACGCTGCCGCGCAGTTGAAGGAAGACCTGAAGACGCACTCCCTGGCCGATCTGGCCGGGCGGGTCTACAAGGGGGCGTGGGTGGTCGACTGGACGACCAAGCCGGGCTACGAGAAGAACGGCAAGATCATCACCCACTACTCCTACAGCTACGCCACGCAGCTGGTGACGCTCGACGACGACGGCCGGATCACCAAGGTGACGGCCGCCCATGACGCGGGCAAGATCTACAACCCGACGCTGTTCGAGGGGCAGCTTGAAGGCTCAATCCACATGGGCCTGGGTTACGCCATCAGCGAGGACATGCCGATGGAGAACGGCCGGCCGGTGAGCACCCGCCTGCGCCAGATGGGCATCCTGCGAGCCAAGGAGATGCCGGAGATGGAGATCATTGGCATCGAAGTGCCCGACCCATACGGGCCCTACGGCGCAAAGGGCGTGGGCGAGATCGGCCTGGTGCCGACGGCCGCGGCCGTGGCCAACGCGCTCTACCAGTTCGACGGCGTCCGCCGGACGAAGCTGCCGATGGAGCTGCCGAAGAAGGAGCGGGTGGTGGTAAGGACGGGGAACGGAGCGGAGTAATCCTTTCAAACCTTGGGTTGTGGTGATGTGGGCCGCTAATACCCCTTAAAATATGGTATAGTTGCTTCGAAAGGTGNATCCAAAGGGTTGANCNANATGGAACAAATAACAATACTCGTCCGAGATCGGCACAAGGCAAAGTCCCTTTTAGACTTGCTACGAGCCCTGGATTTTGTTGCAGTTCTCGAAATTGAGGATGTCGAGGATTCATCGACTGACACGAACTATGGTGTGACTCGTGAAGAGGAATTCTTCGCGGCGGCCGGGATGTGGAAAGATAGGGATATCAATACCGATTCTATTCGCGCTTCAGCATGGCCCAGACAGCTGACATGATCCTGTGTGATACCAACATCCTAATCGAGTTTTACAAGGATAATCCACGGATTATCGATGCGTTGCATCGGATAGGATATTCAGAGATCGCGATTAGCGTGATCACCCAAGGTGAGCTTTATTTTGGAGCCTTAAACAAAAAGGAATTGGCAGCGATTCAGAGGCACTTATCCTTAGTCCACCTTGTTCCGATCAGCGAAGCTGTCTCCAGACGATTTATCTCATTAATGGAGCGTTATTCGTTGAGCCATAAATTGTCTATTCCCGATGCGCTTATCGCCGCGACAGCGATCGAACATGAGTTGCTCCTATATACACTTAATGAGAGAGATTTTCACTTTATTGAAAGTCTTCGATTATACGAATGAAAATATAAGCAATAGAGTTGCTCGGATGAATTTCGGTATCAAGTGTATTCAGCTTCTTCTATAGGAAGGTCACAAACTTGTCCAACGTACTGTTGATTGCACTCAACGTCCTGTTGGTGGGCGGCGTGCTGGCCTTTGTCGGCACGCTGTTCGTCCGGTTGCTGCGCGCCGCATTGGGCGAGCCTGAGACGACGAAGAGCGACGACCCGCGGCCGAATCCGAAACATCCGTAACCACGACCGCGGGTTCGATCCCGACGGGCCTACCAATCCGCCAAACTCGCGTTAGGTGACTCATCTACGGGCTTCAGATTCTCACCATTCGCATCGGCCCGGAAGATGCCCCCACCCCCGCCGGTGAAGACAATACTCTTCCCGTCGGCCGACCAGCGGCCGTACATCGCATTCTCAATGAGAAGCCGGCGCTGGCCGCCGGCGGCCGGCAGCACGTAGAGCGACGGCGTGGGGCCGCCCGGCCCGCCGAAGAACAGAATCGACCCGCCGTCGGGTGACCAATGGGGATAATTTTCGGCGAACGGGTCGTTGGTCAGGTTCGTTTTGTCGCTGCCGTCGGCGTTCATCACCACCAGGTCGAAGTCGTCCGGGCGATGGCGAAAGACGATGCGCGTCCCGTCGTGCGACCACGACGGGTCGCTGGCCTCGCCCATGAGGTCGGCCGTCAGGTTCGTCTGCCCGCTGCCGTCGACACCGATCGTATAGATATCCCACCCTAGAGAGCCGGCCGAAGCCGCGAAGACGATTTTGCGGCCGTCGGGCGACCAGTTCGGCCAGCTAACCATATA
>JAACJX010000315.1 GCA_014237545.1 Ardenticatenia bacterium
TGGCCGAGATGATCCGCCGCGACAAGGTGCAGGCCATCTCCTGCACCGGGGCCAACCTGGAGGAAGACCTGTTCAACCTGGTGGCCCACGACTTCTATGAGCGCGTGCCCCACTACCGCGACCTGACGCCGCAGGACGAGCACGAATTACTCCAGCGACACATGAACCGTGTCACCGACACCTGCATCCCCGAAGAGGAGGCCATGCGCCGCCTCGAAAAGGCGCTGGTGGACGAATGGACACGCGCCGACCGGGCCGGGGAGCGCACCTTCCCGCACGAATTCATGTATCGCGTGCTGCGCTCCGGCGTGCTGGAGCAGTATTACCAGATCGATCCGAAGGATTCGTGGATGCTGGCCGCGGCCGAGAAGAACCTGCCGATGGTCGTCCCCGGCTGGGAAGACTCGACGATGGGCAACATGTACGCCTCGCACGTGATCGACGGCGACATTCGCAACGTCCACACGGTGCGGACGGGGATCGAGTACATGGCCGAATTGGCGGGCTGGTACGAGCGGACGGCCGCGCGGCGATCGATCGGCTTCTTCCAGATCGGCGGGGGCATCGCCGGGGACTTCCCCATCTGCGTCGTGCCGATGCTGCACCAGGANCTCGGCCGCACCGACGTGCCNCTGTGGGGCTACTTCTGCCAGATCNGCGACTNGACCACCAGCTACGGCTCCTACAGCGGGGCCGTGCCCAACGAGAAGATCACTTGGGGTAAGCTGGGCATCGACACGCCCAAGTACATGATCGAGTCCGACGCGACCATCGTCGCGCCGCTGATCTTCGCGCTGGTGATGGAAGCGTAATCTAGACCTGACAGGTTTCCAGAAAACCTGTCAGGTCTGAACCTGCTACTGACCTACTGCCCCTTAATCGCCGTCCACATCTCATCATACGTGAAGATGGCGTCGCCGACGTCAGTCAGCCATTGCAGCTTGGCGGCCACCTCAGCCGGGGGGTAGATGCCGGGGTTGTTGAGGATCTCCTCGTCGATGAACGCTTTGGCTGCCTCGTTGGGGCTGGGGTAATAGGTGAAATTGGTGATCGCCGCGCCGACTTCGGCATCCATCAGGTAGTTGATGAAGTGCTGCGCGGTGGCGATGCGCTCGCTGTTGGCCGGGATGCAGACGTTGTCCTGGTAGCGCACCGCGCCCTCGACCGGCACGGCAAACAGCCAGTTGCCGTCTTCCGCCGCTTCGTCGTAGGTGTTCCAGTAGGCCTGGGCCGCGTCACCGCTCCAGGCATGGGAGATGACGATCTCGTCGCTCTCCATGAGCGTGCTGTAGTAATCCTCGCTGTTGAACGTCTTCCAGTAGGGCTTGGCCTGGAGAATCACGTCGCGGGCCGCTTCCAGGTCGGCGCGGTCGGTGGTGTTGGGATCGAGACCGAGATANAACAGCGCCGCGGCCATCAGCTCGCGCTGGTCATTGAGGACGTTGATGCCGTCCGGCGCGTACTGCTCGATCACTGCCGGATCGAACAGGTAGGCCCAGCTGTTGGGCGGGTTGTCGGCAAAGGCTGGGTAGCCGTTGCGATAGCTGATGCCGGTCATGCCCCACTGGTAGGGCACGCAGTACCGGTTGCCGGGGTCATAGGGCGGGTTCTTGAACTCGTCGCCGATGTTGGCGAAGTTGGGCATTGATTCGGCGNCGATCTCGGCTAGCAAGCCCAGCTCGATCATCTGCGACACCATGTAGTCGGACGGGAAGATGACGTCATAGCCGCTGGCGCCCGCCTGCAGCTTGGTCAGCAAGTCCTCNTTAGAGGCATAGGTATCGTAGATGATCTCCACGCCGTACTCGGCTTCGTAATCGGCCAGGATTTGCTCGTCGATGTAGTCGGCCCAGTTATAGACGCTAAGTTGCGGCGCAAGGTCGACCTCGCCGTCCGTGGTCTCGCCCACGGGGGCTTCGGTGGCTGCCGCGCCGGGGCCACCGGCCGGCCCGCCACCACAAGCGGCCACGGCCGCCACGGCCAGCATCATCAACAACAAAACAAAAAATCTGTTTCGCATTTCTTCTCCTTCTTAGTAGTGCCGGATTCTTATCCGGCATCTTCTTCCTTCGCCGGTTAAGAATCCGGCGCTACGTTTTTCACTGTCGCGTTGGGCAACACGGTAATTTACCGCATGTCGGGCTTTACCCTGGGTGTTATTGAGCGACGGCTTATTTTCTTTGCAGCATCAACGAAATCACCACCAGCACCGTTGACCCCAGCAGCATCAGCGTCGAGATGGCGTTCACCTCCGGCGTGACGCCGAACTTGATCATCGAGTAAACGCGCACCGGCAGCGTCGTCGAGCCTGGCCCGGCGACGAAGAAGGTGATGACGAAATCATCGAGCGACAGCGTGAAGGCCAACAGCGCCCCGGAGACGATACCCGGCATCAGGATCGGCAGCGTGACGCGCCGGAACGTCGTCCAGGCATTGGCCCCCAGGTCGGCCGCGGCTTCCTCTAACGACTTGTCCATCTCGGCTAGCCGAGCCCGCACGACCACGGCCACGAAGGCAATGTTGAAGGCGATGTGGGTGACAAGGATCGTGTAGCGGCTGAGCGGCACGGCAAAGGTGACGAAGAACAGCAGCGTCGACAGGGCCATGACGATGTCGGGGATAATGATCGGCAGGTAGAGAACCGTGTCGAACGTCAGGCGGCCGAAGAAGCGGTAGCGCTCCAGGGCCATCGCCGCCAGCGTGCCCAGCACGGTACTGATGAGCGTCGACCACAGGGCCACCCACAGGCTGACGCGGAAGGCGGAGATGAGGGCCGCGTCGCCGAGCAGTTCGGCATACCAGCGCGTGCTGAAACCGGCCCACACGCCGACGTTACTGGCCCCGCTAAACGAAAAGATGACCAGGACAATGATCGGCAGGTAGAGGAAGAGGAAGATGCCGATCGACAGCCAGGTCAGGGCGCGATTGTTGAACGACGTGCGCACGCGGTCGCGCTGGAAGATGCGCTGCCGCCGGTTGCCCTGGACAGTGCCCGGCGACAGGGCCGATTGGGAAACATTCGTCGTGGTCATCGGTCGTGCACCACTGTGATCTCGGTCGTGCGTTCCTCTTCGGCCGAGACGCGGAAGTAGACCAGCGTCGCCGCCAGCATGACGGCCATCATAATAAAGCTGATGGCCGAGCCGAACGGCCAGTCGCGGACGGTCATGAACTGCTGCTGCAGCAGGTTGCCGAGCAGGGAGACTCGCGCCCCGCCCATCAGGTCGGGCGTCACGTAGGCCCCC
>JAACJX010000029.1 GCA_014237545.1 Ardenticatenia bacterium
GATCAGCGACGGCGACACCGTGCTCCACCACTGCAACACCGGCGCGCTGGCGACGGTCGACTGGGGCACGGCGCTGGGCGTTATCTTCGCCGCCCACGAGCAGGGCAAGCGGCTCCACGTGCTGGTGGACGAGACGCGGCCGCGGCTGCAAGGAGCGCGGCTGACGGCCTGGGAACTCCAGCAACGGGGTATCCCGTTCGACTTGATCGCCGACAACGCCGCCGGCCACTTCATGCGCGCCGGCGAGGTGGATCTTGTCCTGGTGGGCAGCGACCGGACGGCGGCCAACGGCGACGTGGCTAACAAGATCGGCACCTACCAGCTGGGCGTGCTGGCGCGGGAGAACGGCGTGCCGTTCTACCCGGTCGTGCCGACGAGCACCATTGATCTCGACCTGGCGACGGGCGATCTGATCCCCATCGAGGAGCGGGACGACGACGAGGTGTTGATCGTCGGCGGGCAACGCATCGCTCCGGAAGGCATCACAGCCCGCAACCCGGCCTTCGACGTGACGCCCCACCGCTACGTGACCGGCATCGTCACCGAGGCGGGCATCGTCTACCCGCCGTTCGTGAAAAACCTGCGGGCGGCGGTTGAGCGGGCGCGGGATATTGATTGGGGTCAAGAAGAATAAGAGATCCGCAGATTACGCAGATTACGCAGATTTCTAATTCTTAATCTGCGTAATCTGCGTAATCTGCGGTTTCTTCCGGAAATCCTATGAATTACGAAACGTCTAACGCGGACATCCCGGTCGTCATCTTCTGCGGCGGCGAGGGGACTCGCATGCGCGGCGGTACGCTGACCAAGAAAGAGCTGGTCGAGATCGGCGGCCGGCCGATCATCTGGCACGTCATGCGTATCTACAGCGCCTACGGGTTCCGCAAGTTCGTGCTACCGCTGGGCCATGAGGCCGGGCAGCTGCGGCGCTACTTCCTCGATTACGAGGCCATGACCCGCGACTTCACCATCCGCCTGGGCGACCGGGGCGGGGGCATCGACTTTCGCGGGCCGGAGCAGCACCCGGAGTGGGAAGTGTCGCTGGTGGACACGGGGCTGCGGACGGACAAGGCCAGCCGCATCGCCCGCGTGGCCGATTACCTGACGGCCGACCGCTTTTGCGTCACTTATGGCGACGGCGTCGGCGACGTGGACCTGGCGGCGCTGATGGCCTTCCACGCCGCCCACGGCAAGACGGCCACCATCACCGCCGTCCAGCCGAAGCACTACCAGTATGGCACGATGGTCGCCGGCGACGACGGCCTGGTGAGCGAGTACGTGCAGTACCCGGAACTGCCCTACTGGATCAACGCCGGGTTCATGGTCTTCGAGCGGGCCGCGCTGAAGTGGATGGACAAGGGGAGCGACGACACTGCGCTGGAGACAGGGGTCTTGCAGGAGATGATCGCCGCCGGGGAGTTGCTGATGTACCGCCACCACGGCTTCTGGCAGTCGATGGACACGCTGAAGGATGCCAATGACCTTGAGCGCCTGTGGGCGGCCGGCGCGCCGTGGAAGGTGTGGTAATGGAAAAGAGAATCCACAGATTGCGCTCGGTTGTCCTCAGCCGCGATTTCACAGATGGTGGCCGGTAGGGGGTAGCGGGAAAGCGTTTACTTGCCACATGCCACATGCCTCACGGTCGTCTACCTACCGGCGTGACTTCACCATGCGTTCTATGTGTTTCACGTGGGAGCGCTCGTGCTCACCGAGCCATTGGCCATAGTACAGCGGCGTCCGTTCAAACGGCCGGCCCGCGACGTAAACGGTCGCCGTTCGCGCCCACTGGCCAGGATTCAGGGGCCGCAGGAAGGCCAACAAGTCCGCCCGCTGAGTGGTAAAAGCCGCGAAGGATTGCCGGAACGCCAACTCCTCGTAGTTAGTGCTGCGGGCCCACGTGCGCGGGTTGACGGCGCGAATAACTGGCCTGTCTTCGGTGACAATGGTGTGGATGCAGCCGCCCCATACGTCAGCGCAGGTGCGCAGATGGGCCAGGATCTCGTTCATGGACCACGTATCGGGGTCGGACCGGTCGTGCAGTTGGTCTGACGTCAACCCGCCGGTCAACTCTGCCATGCGCTGTGGTAGGGTCTCCAGCAGATTGATGATTTGATCGCTTGTTAGGTGTTTAGCCATGTAGTGTCAATCAGGTACGCTATTTTCCCGTTCGCCCAGCTCTTCAGGCGTGTTGATATTGACGAACGATCGGCCGTCGGGGTCGAAGCGCTCAATCTCGTCGCGGTCGACGAAGCGGACGCGCACGCGGCCGTAGAAGGCGGTAATCTTGTACATCTCCGCGTCCAGCTTTTCCCGAATGGGTTCCAGACAATCCTTGCTATAGACGGCGTGGAGCGGCTCGGGGAACTTGTCCCAGCGCGGCACGACGACGTCGGCCGTCTGGCGCAGGCCGGCCATGTATTCCAATAGCGGCCGGTTGAGCCAGGGCATGTCGCAAGCGACAGTCAGCACATGGGGATGGGCGGCGTGGTGGAGCGCGGTGTAGATGCCGCCCAACGGGCCGGTCTCCGGGTAGAGGTCGCCGAACATGGGCAGGCCGAGGTGGGCGTAGTCGGCGGGCTTGTTGGTGATGAGGATGAGTTCGTCGCCCAGCCCGGCAACGGCGTCGATGACGGTGGCGATCAGCGGCCGGCCGCGGAAGGGAACGAAGGCCTTGTCTGTGCCCATGCGGCTGCTCTTGCCGCCGGCCTGGATGGCGATGGTTAGGGGTGTCATGGGGGGATTATAGCGGATTGAGAGGGAGAAGGGGACAGGGGGAGACTTGACACCTGCCACTTGCTAATTCGGTATCTGCGAATTCTCCCCCTCCTCACAACGCCAGAATAATTCCCGCCACCGTGAAGTAGATGAACAATCCCGTGGCATCGACCAGGGTGCTCATGGCCGGCCCGGAGACGACCGTCGGGTCGATCTTCAGCCGGTGGGCCAGGATGGGCAGAACCGAGCCGAGGACGTTGGCCCAGATGACGATGGCGGCGATGGCGACGGCAACTGTCAGGGCCACGGCCGTCCCCGTGCCCCACAACAGCGCCCGCCCATAAGCCACGACGCCCATCAGCCCCCCGAGTACCGCGCCGACCGACAGCTCGTGAAGCAGCGGTCGCAGGAATCCCCGCCTATCCAGGTCCTCCACAGCCAGGGCGCGGATGATGGTGCTGGTCGTTTGCGAGCCGGCGTTGCCGCCCGTGCCGATGAGCAGCGGAATAAAGAAGGCCAATGATACCACCGAGGCCATCTCGGCCTCGAAGTGGCGCAGCACGCTGCCGGTCAGGGTCTCCGTGATGAACAGCAACAGCAGCCAGCCGATCCGCTTGCGCACGACGGTCAGGATACCAGATTCTAGGTAAGGGCGATCGAGCGGCTCGCCGCCGCCGAAGCGCTGGAAGTCCTCGGTCGTCTCTTCCTCGATCACGTCTATGACGTCGTCGATGGTGATGACGCCGACGAGAACACCCTTGGCATCGATTACGGGCAGTGACGCCAGGTCATAGCGCGACATGAGCCGGGCGGCCTCTTCCTGGTCAGCAGCCACCGACACGAAGACGGCATCCGGGTCGATAATTTCACCCAGGGTGACGGTTGGCTCCTTCATGAGCAACTGGCGCATGCCGATCATACCCGCAAGGCGGCCGTGGCGATCAATGGCGTAGACTTCGTGGATGTCCTCGGCGTCGGGCTTCCAGGTACGCATGGCGGCCAATGCATCGGCGACGGTCATGCGCCGGCCGAGGGCAAGGAATTCGCTGGTCATCAACCCACCGGCCGTGTCTGCCTGATGTAACAGCAACGGCCGCACCTCAGCCTGGTCTTCCAGATTGGCCAGCACGAATTCCTGACGTTCCGGCTCCAGTTCGCCGATCAGATCGGCTGCCTCGTCCGGTTCCATCTCATCGATGATACGCACGGCTTCGTCGGGAGAGAGTGACGTCAGCAGGCGGGCGGCCTCCTCGTCTTCCAACTCCTCCAGGATGTCGGCCGAGTCCTCCGGGTCGAGGCGGGGCAGCAGGGCGGATTGGTGGTGATCGGCCAGTTCGTTGAACAAGTCAGCCTGATCGGGGGCGCGTAACGGCTCCAGCGCGGCGGCCGCGGCGGCGTAGTCATCGCGTTCCAGCGCGGCGCGAACCTGGGCGAGGATTGCTTCCACCATGATGTTGGTCATGTGAGGCCTCTATGGAGCAGGGGAGAAACGAGCAGGAGAGAAAGGGGCCTTGCCACCTGCCCCCTGCCACCTCCCACCCGCCGCCTATTAATCGGCGAAATCTGCGGATTCTTCCCTCTTTACAAC
>JAACJX010000685.1 GCA_014237545.1 Ardenticatenia bacterium
GGCCGAGACCATCTACGCCGAGGCTGACCGCATGTCGCGCCTGGTGAACGAATTGCTCGATTTGGCCCGCCTCGAGTCCGGCCAGTTACAGATGAACATGCGCAGTGTCGATCTGGGTGACATCCTGGCCGATGTCTATCGCAGCCAGTTGCCCAGGGCGCGGGCCAAGAGCATCGACATGGAAGTTGACGCGGTGCGNGAGGCGCTGGTGGCCGGCGATCCGGANCGGTTGGCCCAGATTTTCACCAACCTGGTCGATAACGCCCTGGCCTATACGCCGCCGGGCGGCGCTGTGCGCCTGGCCACGCGGACGAACGGCAACTGGGTCGAAGGAAGCGTCACTGATACCGGGCCGGGCATCCCCGATGAAGAGCTGCCGCGCGTGTTCGAGCGCTTCTACCGGCTGGAGAAGTCCCGCGCGCGCGAGGAGCGCGGCCGCGGCTCCGGCCTGGGTCTGGCCATTGTCCACGAGCTGGTGACCGCCCACGGCGGCGTGATCAGCGTTTCGAGCCAGGTCGGCCGCGGGACGGCCTTTATCGTGCGGTTGCCGGCCGTTCCTGCTCAATAGGCCGGCGGGTCGCTGGCCGGGAAAGATTCCCAACCCGCCTCATCGACAGGATTATCCGGGTCGATGGCGCTCTCTACCTGATCTATCCGTCTGGCCCCCAATTGCTGCGTCCCNAGCAANACNTTGCCCTTGCTCTGGCGCGCTTCCATATAGCGGTGGGCCTCGGGCGCCTCTTCCAGTGGAAAAGTCTGGTCGATTCGNACCGATAGCCGGCCGTCGGCGATCCAGCCAAACAGNTCGGCCGCCCGCTGCCNCGTCTCTTCCTGGTTGGCATTGTAATACCCCAGGGATGGCCGCGTCAGGAAGAGCGAGCCTTTTTGGTTGAGCACCTGCGGGTCGAGCGGCTCAACCGCGCCGCTGGATTGNCCGAAGAGCACCAGGTAGCCCCGCGGCCGCAGGCAGTTCATGCTCTTGTGGAACGTGTCGCGGCCGACCGAGTCGTAGACGGCATCGACGCCGCGGCCGTCCGTCAGGCGCTTGACCTCGGCCTCAAAATCCTGCTCGGTATAGCGGATGATCTCGTCGGCCCCCATCTCGCGGGCCAACGCCTCCTTTTCCTCAGTCGAAACGGTGCCGATGACGCGCGCGCCGCGCATTTTCGCAATTTGCACCAGCAGCAGCCCCACCCCGCCGGCGGCGGCATGGACCAGTACGGTGTCGCCCTCGCGGATGGGGTAGGTATCGAGCGCAAGGTAGTGGGCCGTCATTCCCTGCAACATGGCCGCCGTCGCCGTGAGCATGTTGATGCCCACNGGGACTGGGACAACCTTCCAGGCCGGGACGATGGCGTATTCGGCGTAGGATCCCAATTGCATCGCATAGGCCACGGGATCGCCGACGCTAATGCCTGTTACGCCTTCACCCACGGCCTCCACGCGCCCGCCGCCCTCGCTGCCGGGCGTAAAGGGAAGATTCATTTTGTATTGCCCGCTGCGTTGGTAAGTGTCGATGTAGTTCACGCCGGACGCCTCCAGCATGATAAGAACCTCGCCGGGGCCGGGATCGGGCAGGTCGTTATCTTCCAATCGCATAACATCCGGCCCGCCATATTCATGCACGCGTATCGCTCTCATCCTCATTTACCTCCACTTCTTTCGGTTATAGCCATTATACCCCACTGCCGCCGGCGCCTGAACATGGGCGCTGACAGGCTCATNGCGCCCTNTTCAAGGCAATTTGGTGNCATATCTGTGGCATTTTTCAGAAAGGACGAAATACCTATTGATACCTCGCGCAACATTTCTATAATGCGCGTCGCGTTCGGGAAATGTATCGAACAACTTTAANAATAGCTCCGCGGGCGCAACAANCGAGTAAANAACACATGGTTTGGACCGCGCCATTTGGCGTGGTTGTGAGATCGATCCAATCTTTTTGAAGGAGAGTCAGTCCATGTTTACCGTCCGCAGAGTCAAGTTGTTCGTTTTCATCGCCAGCCTCATCGCCACCACCCTGTTCATCGGCGGCCGCGCCGCCAAGCCTGCTCTGGCCAACGGCGAGGCCATCCCCGAGCATTACATCGTCGTTCTCGCCCCCAACGTGAATGCGAACACGGCCGCCCGCGAAATGAGCCGGGCCTTTAACGCGCGGGTTTCCCACGTGTATGAGTACGCCATCAACGGCTTCGCCGCCCGCATACCCGACGCTCGCCTCGAGAGACTCAAGGCTGATCCGCGCGTTCTTTACGTGGAAGAAGATCGCGTCTTCACGATCCAGGCCCAGTCGATTCCCACGGGCATCCTGCGCATCGACGGCGACCTGAGCAGCACGATTTCGGGCAACGGCTCCGGCTCGGTCAACGTGGATGTGGCCGTCATCGATACTGGTATCCANAGCAACCATCCCGACCTCAACGTTGTGGGCGGCAAGAACTGTAACACGGGCAAATCCTACGAGGACGGCCACGGGCACGGCACGCACGTCGCCGGCACGATCGGCGCGAAGGACGACAACAATGGCGTCGTCGGCGTCGCCCCCGGGGCGCGGCTGTGGGCGGTGCGCGTGCTCAATAACCAGGGNTCGGGCACGACGTCGAGCATCATCTGCGGCATCAATTGGGTGACGCAAAACGCGGGGACGATCGAAGTGGCCAACATGAGCCTCGGCGGCAGCGGCTCCGACAGCAACTGCGGCGGCTCCGACACCTACCACAACGCAATTTGCGCCTCGGTCAATGCCGGGGTGACCTATGTGGTGGCGGCGGGTAATTCGGCGGCCAACGCCAACAACTATCGCCCGGCGACCTACAACGAAGTGATCACCGTCTCGGCCCTGGCTGACTTCAACGGCGAGCCCGGCGGCGGGGCCGCGGCCACCTGTCGCTCGGATGTGGACGACACGCTGGCCGATTTCAGCAACTACGGCTCTGATGTCGATCTCATCGCCCCCGGCGTGTGCATCCTCTCCACCTGGAAGGGCAGCGGCTACAACACNATTTCCGGCACGTCGATGGCCTCGCCCCACGTGGCCGGCGCGGCCGCGCTATATAAGGCCAACAATCCCAACGCAACTCCGTCTCAGGTAAAGTCCGCTTTGCAAAGTGCCGGAAACCTGAATTGGAACAACGCTGGCGACCTCGACGGCAACAAGGAAATTCTTCTCAACGTCGATGGGTTCTAACTAACACGAGTTTTGAGCAGTGTCNATTTAAAAGCCGGCGCGGGCGACACCCGCGCCGGCTTTTTGCGTTACAATGACCCTATGCCAGCCAATGAACGTACGAAGCAGGATAGTTGCCCAGAGTGTGGCGCCACTCTAGTAGGCGGGCAAACTTGCGCCGACTTCTTTCACCAGATGCTGTTCTGGGAAAACGAGGAGCCGNGCCGCGGCGCGGTCCATCACCTGATGGTGCTCTGCTACTATCTGCAACACCCCCGCCTCTACTCGACCGAAGGGCTGGCCCACGGCCGCCACTTGCTAGCCGACTTCGTCGAGCGTGGCCTCAGTCCCAGTGATGCCCGCCAGCGAGACAGCGCCCGCGTGGATTCAGGCCGGCGCGAGTGGGCCGTCACCGCCCGGCCCGGCAACCAGGGAGCCTACGAGCGCCCGGTCGCCTGGACGATGACGGCCGCCAACGTCGTCTCCGGCGGCGCGGAGGGGTATGTGGAGAATGTACAGGCATGGGCCGTAGCGACCCATGCCGCGATCCGCCGCCTGTCCATCGACAAATAGTAGAGAATCAATCACCCAACCACCGACTGCGGCATGGGACGGCCCATCGGCCATGTGCTATAATTAGCGGGTTATGGGCAAATTCCTAAAGGCCAACCGCAAGAAGCTGTTTGGCCTCTCCCAAGTCTTGCTCAGCATCATATTACTGGCCTGGCTGCTACGGCAGGTCGGTCTGGCCGAGGTCATGGAGACCCTCGCCAATATCCATTGGGGATGGTATGCCCTGGCCTTCCTGCTCTTCCAGTTGAATGTAGTCATCCGCGCCTATCGCTGGTATGTCCTCCTGCGCGCCCTCAACGACAAGCCCGGTCTCGGCTATCTGACGTATCTTTATTACATCGGCTTCTTCGCCAACAACTTCATCCCCTCCGGCTTCGGCGGCGACCTGGTGAAGGTCGTCAGCCTGCGGCAGAGCCACGGCCACGGGGCCGAGGCGCTAAGTTCCGTCCTTATGGAACGCATCACCGGGCTGGTCGGATCGTCGCTCGTGGCGCTGATCGCGCTGATGTGGAATCTGGCCGCGCACGCCATGACCCTGGACCTGCCCTGGATCTTGTGGGCGCTGATNGTNGTGACGGCCGTCGGCATCCCGCTNGCTTTCTTCATCGCCCGNTGGTCCAATCCCGTTGCGCTGCTCAATCGCGTCTACTCNAAGGCGCCCGGCCTGCCCTTCTACAACAAGATCGAGAACCTCGTCAACACNATTCACCGCTATCCNATGCGGGCTTTGGTGTCGGCCCTGCTGATCAGCCTGCCNTTCACGTTGAACCTNATCCTGGTGCAAATGACCATTGCCCTGGCGCTGGGCGTCCACCTGCCNTTNCGCATCTTCGCCCTGTTCGTGCCCATCATCGCCATCATCAACCTGCTGCCGATCACCTTCAACGGCCTGGGGTTGCGCGAGGGGATTTACACGTTTCTNTTCGTNCCGGTCGGCATCCCGGCGGCGACGGCCGTGTCCATGTCGCTNGCCTTTTACTTCCTGCGCTTCAGCGCCGGGTTGTTGGGCGGGCTGATGTACGCCTTCCGCAGCATCCTGAGCTTCGCTCGCCCGCCGGANACGCGCGAGGTNTAGGNGNNNTGTTGAGACNTATTTAGAATGTNTACCNNGNTAGGGGCGGGNTTGAAACCCGCCCCTGCACACGAACTATGACCCAACGAAAAGTCGCCGTCATCGGTCTCGACGGCATTACCTTTGACTTACTGCAGCCATGGCTCGACGAGGGGCGGCTGCCGAATCTGGCCCAATTGCTGGCCGAGGGGGCCGGCGGCCGGTTGCGGTCCACCATCCCGCCGGTCTCGGCTTCGGCCTGGCCATCCTTCGCCACGGGCACCAATCCCGGCCAGCACAGCCTGATCGACTTCACCTACCCGGCCCAGGACAGCTACGAGATTCGCGTCTCCAACGGGCTGACGGTGGCCGTGCCCGCCGTGTGGCAAATCGCCGGCGCGGCCGGCAAGCAGGTNGGCGTNGTCAGCCTGCCAATGACCTATCCGCCGCGNCCGATGAACGGTTTCATGCTGTGCTCGTTCCTGACGCCCAGCCCCGAGAGCGAGTACACCTACCCGCCGGAACTCAAACAGGAGCTGCTCGACGCTTGCGGCCCGTTCCCGCTGCGCATGTCGGAAAAGGGGCGCGGCGTCGATCCGGCCGTGTTTGTGCGCGCCTGCAAGCAGTTGGAGATCGACCGGGCGCGGTCGGTGACATATCTGTTGCGCCAGAAGCCGTGGGATTTGTTCATCTACGTGCTGGAGACGACCGACAACCTGCAGCACGAGATCTGGCATCTGGTAGACGAATTCCACCCGATGCACGACCCTGAGACGGCGGCGCGGGTGCTGCCCGACATCCTCGATTACTACCAGACAGTGGACGGGCTGCTGGGCGAGATGCTCGCCCTGTTGCCGGACGAGGCGCTGACCATCGTCTTATCCGACCACGGCTTCGGCCCGTTTCATAAATTCTTCCACATCAACAACTGGCTGGCCGAAAACGGCTGGCTGGCGTTTAAACGGACGCCGGTGAGCTTGCTGAAGCGGGCCGCGTTCAAGATGGGGTTCACGCCTATCAACGCGCTCAAGTGGCTGACGGCGCTGGGGTTGAGCGACATGCGCAAAAACGTGAAGCGTGGCCGCGGCGGCAAGACGTTGCGGCGTTTCTTCCTGTCNTTCAACGACGTGGATTGGGCCCGAACAAAGGCCTTCTCGGTCGGCAATTTCGGGCAGGTCTACCTGAACGTGAAGGGACAGCGCCCGCAAGGCGCGGTCGACCCCGCTGATTACGAGCGGCTGAGGGACGAGATCATCGCCAAAGCTAAAGAACTGCGCGATTCGGAAGACAATAGTCAGGTCGTGCCGGTGGTCTACCGGCGCGAGGAAGTGTTCCACGGTATCAGCGCGGCACGCTTGCCCGATCTGGTGCTGCACACTGACCGGGCCAAATACGTCTCCTTCGGCCACGCCGACTTCGGCTCGAACCACATCATCGAGCCGAGCACCGGCCAGACCGGCCACCACCACATGGAGGGCGTCATCGGCCTGCGCGGGCNGGGCGTCCGACCCGGCGCNANGCTGGAAGGGGCGAGTTTACTGGACCCGGCGCCGACNATTCTGCACTACNTGGGGCTGCCCGTGCCCGAATACATGGACGGCCGCGTGCTGGCCCAGGCCTTCACCGACGAGTTCAACGCCGCCAATCCCGTCACGTTCTCCCAGGCAGGGCCGGGCGACGGCGCGGGCAGCGACTCGCTCTACACCGCGGACGAAGAGGAACTGGTCATGCAGAAGCTGCGAGATCTGGGGTATGTGGCTTGATGGCAAAGGATATATATAAAGATCTTAGCCTTGTCATTCCCGTCTACAACGAAGAGGAAAACCTGCGCCCGCTGGCGGAGGAGATTCGCGCCGCGATGGGCGGCACGGGCATTGATTATGAAGTGATCTTCATCGATGACGGCAGCAAGGACGG
>JAACJX010000686.1 GCA_014237545.1 Ardenticatenia bacterium
CGCCGCGCGCGACTGGCCCAGGCCAGCGAATGAGCCCGCGCGCACGAGGACGAGCTCAATGACCTGGAGCGGCGCTTTCTGGAGGCGGGCGCCGCCGGCGAGTCCATGCGCCAGCAGCGCGAGATCGCCGCCGCCCGCCAGCTGGCGGACACGGAACAGCGCCGCGCGGCAGAGCAAACCGCCGCCGCCGCCCGCTTCCGCCGGTTAGCGGCCGTCCTGGCCGGCGCGCTGGTCGTGGCCGCCATCCTGATCGGGGTCGCCGCGCTGCTGGCCCGCGAAGCGGAGCGGAGCGCGGCCCAGGCCGCCGGGAGCGAATCGGCCGCGCTCGCCAGCGCCGAGCTGGCCCAGACGCGCGAGGCCGAAGCCATCGGCAATGCCAACCTGGCCGTCTCGCGGGAGCTGTCGCTGGCGGCCACCAACGCGTTGGAAACGGACCCTGAGCTGAGCCTGCTGCTTGCCTTGCAGGCGCTGGAGACCTCGGTGACACAGGAAGCGGAAGAGGCCTTGCACCGGGCCGTGCAGGCAAACCGCACGCTGCTGGCCTTCGAAACCGGCGGGACAGGTTACTACGGCACCCTTCTGGCGGCCGCGCCGGACGGCACGCGGCTGGCGACCGCCGGCGAGTCGGCGGCCGTCATTTGGGACAGCCGCACAGGAGAAAAGTTGGAGGAGCTGCCCCTCGCGGCGACCGGCAGCGCCCACCACGTGCTGGCCTTCGACGGCCGTGGCGCGAACCTCACCCTTGTGACCGCCGGCCCGGATCGCGCGTCCGTCACCCTCTATCGCTGGTCGCTGGCCGATGAGCGGAACCGGACCGTCACGACGCTGCCGGCCGCGCACGATGAATCTTCGGACATCGCCCTCAGCCCGGAATGGGACCTGCTGGCCATCAGCCGCCAGGATGGCACGGTAGACCTGTGGGACGTCGCCGCCGGGTCGCGTGTTGCCACTTTGCGCGGCCACGAGTCCGTGGTCGCCGACGTGGCCTTTAACCCGGCCGGCAACCGGCTGGCGACGGGTGGCACAGACCGGCGGATTCTGCTGTGGGATGTAGCCGACCTGCTGGCGAGCGAGTCTCCCCGGCCGCTGGTCGACTGGCAAACGACCCGCCCCGACATCGAGACCGGCGATCTGGGCAACGTCCATTTCATCGCCGACGACCTGCTGGCCCTGGCTTACCTGGGCGTGGTCGAGGTGTGGGATGTGGCCGGCGGCCAGCAGCCCNTGTCTATCTTCCGCGCGTCGTCTTCGCTGTCGCGCGGCTACGATGCCGACTCCTCTTTGACCCGCCTGGCCATCGCCGGCCAGGACGGCACCGGGCGGATCTGGGATCTGGGAACCGGCGCGCAAACGCTGGTGCTCGCCCGCCACCCCCTNCCGGTGGACGGCATCGCCTTTAGNCCCCACGACAGGCGGGTCTTCACGATCGACCGCGACGGGCAGGTGCGCGTGTGGGACGCCCGGCCGCAGCCGCTGGGCGAGCGGGCCTCCATCTCCGTTGACACGGGCGCGTTTGATATCGAGCTCAGCCCCGACGAGCGCCAGATGGCCCTGGGCAATGCCGGCGGCCCCGCCTCGCTATGGGATGCCGCCACGTTCGAGCGCCTCTATAGCCTGCCGGGCCAGGACGGCGGCGTCTACCGCGTTTCCTACAGCCCCGACGGTCGGCGGGTGGCCGGGGCGGGCAAGGANAATTTCGTGCGCGTGTGGGACACGGCGACGGGCGAGATGCTGCTCGAATTCGAAGCCCATGGCGGCGGCGTGACGGGCAACCTCTTCCAGGGNGCGCTGGACGTGGCCTTCAGCCCCGACGGCACGCAACTGGCGNCGGCCGGCGCCGACGGNNTGGCCNGGGTGTGGGACGCCGCCACGGGGCGCGAGCTATTGACCCTGAGCGGCCACACCGACAGCCTGTATAGCCTGACCTACAGCCCCGACGGCCGCTATATCGCCACGTCGAGCGACGTCGAGGACACGACCGTGAAGGTGTGGGACGCGCAAACCGGCGACGAAATCTATACCCTGGCCGGCCACGAGGCGCGGGTCTGGGGGATGGCGTTTAGCCCGGACGGCCGCACGCTGGTGACCGGCGGCGCGAGGGGGATCATCAAGGCCTGGGACATGGCCACGGGCCGCGAACTTTACACGGTCGTCGACAACTCCGACCACATCGGCAGCGTGGCCTTCACGCCCGACGGTCAGTATTTCATCACCACCGGCGAGGTGCCCCTGCGGGTGCGCCGGATAGCCGATGGCGAGGAAGTGCTGACCCTGGCCGATCCGATCCTCTGGTCGGCCAAGGTGAGCCGGGACGGCCGCTGGATCTATGCCGCCGGCGTGGATGGGCTGGTGCGGGTCTTCGCGCTGCGGCTGGACGATACGCTCGATCTGGCCTACGAACGCCTGACGCGCTGGTGGCAGCCGGACGAGTGCCGGCGCTATCTGCACGCGGAGCAGTGCCCGGCCGCTCCGGCGAAATTTGGCGGGACTTAACGCGAAAGCGCAAGAGGGAAACTTATAGGGGTAGACCGGCGTGTCTGCCTCCTTCTCCTCTGCTCTCTTTCTCCCCTTCTCTCCAGCTAATACCGCTTGTCTTCCAGCGCCTGCATTTCCTCGCGCAGGCGCAAGTAGCTGTCGTAGCGCTCGAACGATACGCGGCCGTCCTCGACCGCCGCGCGCACGGCGCAGCCCGGCTCGTGGGTGTGGGTGCAGTCGCTGAAGGCGCAATCGGGCACCAGCGGGGCGATCTCGCGGTAGTAGGCGTCGAGCTCTTCCGGCTCCAGATCGAACAGGGCCAGGCTGCGGATGCCGGGCGTGTCGGCCACGTAGCCGCCTATGTCGAGCGGGATGAGTTCGACGTGGCGGGTAGTGTGCAGCCCCTTGCCGGTGGCGTCGCTGACCTGCTTCACGCGCAGGCCCAGGCCTTCCTGCACGGCATTGAGCAGGCTCGACTTGCCGACGCCCGACGACCCGGCCAGCACGGAGACGCGGCCGCGGAGCCGCTCGCGCANCTCGTCGATCCCCTCGCCGGTCAGCGTGCTGGTGTGGATGACCGGGTAGCCGATGTCTTCGTAGACGCGGAACATCTCGCGCGCCTCGCCGGGGTCAACCAGATCGACCTTGTTGGCGCAGATGATCGCCGGCAGCTGGTTCATCTCGGCCACGACGAGGAAGCGGTCGAGCTTGCGCGGGCTGAAGCCCGGATTGCGGACGGAGAAGACGAAGANGACCTGGTCAGGGTTGGCGACGAGGACCTGCTCGCGGTCGGTGTCGAGGTTGCGGCTGTCGCTGCCGGCGGCGCGCGTGCGCGATAGGGCCGANGTGCGCTCGNCGACGAACTCGATGGAGCCGCTGCCGTCGGGGTTAACGGTGTAGGTGACGCGGTCGCCGACGGCGGCGATGTCAGAGCGCTGCCGTTCCTGCTTCAGGCGGCCGCGCAACTGGCAGACGACGGGTTCGCCGCCGTCATCGGGCTGGACAGTGAAAAAGCCGCTCTGGGCTTTGATGACGAGGCCGGTTTGATCAGTCAAGCAGTNTCCAGTGTCCAGTGTACGGTGAACAGTATACAGTATTCAGTGGGTCAGTCAGGCTTTTTCAGTTTTCGATTGACAGGACCAAACGGGTAGGGGCGAGGCAGCGGCGAAAGCAACCATGCCATGCAGATGCCCTTCGTCTCGCCGCTGCCTCGCCCTCTTTGCCTAGAGGGTCAGGCAACCGGGAAGGGAATCCGCCCGTTTTCCACCAGCGACCGTCCNGGTTGCCTGCCCCCTACGCCTCACGATCAACATTGATTACTGATCCACTGACTCGCTGTCTTAACTCAGTCGCTTCTTGAACTCGGCCGTCAGGGCCGGGACGACCTGGAACAGGTCGCCGACGATGCCGTAGCGGGCCAGCTTGAAGATCGGCGCGTCGGGATCCTTATTGATGGCGACGACGACCTTCGAGTTGCGCATACCGGCCTGGTGCTGGATTGCGCCGCTGATGCCGGCGGCGATGTAGAGATCGGGGGCGACGGTCTTGCCCGTCTGGCCCACCTGGTGGTCGTAGGGGATCCACCCGGCGTCAACCGTGGCCCGCGACGCGCCCAGCGCGGCGCCCAGCACTTCGGCCAGCTCGCGCAGCGGTTCGAAACCTTCCGGCCCGCCCACGCCGCGGCCGCCGCTGACGATCTTACTGGCGTCGCTCAGGCTGACCTTGCCGCCCTTGCCCTCGAAGCCGACGATCTTGGTGGCGATGGCGTCCTCGGCCACGGCCGCGCTCACCATCTCCGGCGCGCCGGTCTTGCCGGTGGATTCAGCCTGCGCGAAGGCGCGGCTGCGCAGGGTGATGATCTGCGGCGAGCCCTTGACGAACGTGTCGGTCAGCAGCTTGCCGGTGTAGACGGCGCGGGTGGCGCGAACGGTCTGGCCGTCCACGGACAGGTCGATGGCCTCGGCCACAACGCCGGCGTTCAGGTCGGCGCCGAGCCAGGCGGCCAGGTCGCGGCCGCGGGTAGACGCGCCGAGAAAGATGACGTCCGGCTGGCGTTCCTGGGCCAGCTTGACGACCAGCGGGCCGAATGCTTCCAGCCGGCCGCCGGCCAGCGTGGCGTCGTCGGCGGCAATGACCGCGTCGGCGCCCAGATCGAAGGCAGCCGCGGCCGCGCCGGCCACGTTCTGGCCGAAGACAAGGCCGGTCAGGGATGCGCCCAGCTTGTCGGCTANGCCGCGCGCCGCGCCGATGGCTTCGCGGCTGATGGCGCCGATCGCGCCGTCGCGATTTTCAATAAATACCCAAACTCCCCCGCTCATATTACCTTCTCCTCAAAGAGTTTGTTGACCAGGATACGCGCCTGCTCGGCGGCGGAATCGGCGCTGATCATCTCGACCTCACCCTCGCGCGGCGGCACGGGGTAGACCTTCGACCAGTCNGTCTTGGCCGCGTCCGGGCCGGCCTCGNTGACGCCGATNTCGCCCGCCGACCAGGTGGGGATGACGGCCTTGCTGGCCTTGCGGATGCCCATGAACGACGGGTAGCGCGGCTCGTTGATCTCNTTGACGACGCTGATGACNACCGGCAGCTGGGCGGTGACCGTTTCCTTGCCATCNTCGGTTAGCCGCTCGACGGTGATNNGGCCGCCGTCGATNGACTTAATGGCCGAGACGTANGTCAGNGGCGTCCAGCCGAGCACGCGGGCAGTCTGCACCGGCACGTGGCCGGAGTCGCCGTCGATGGCTTGCTTGCCGAAGAGCGCCACCTGGNCGTCGCCGATCTTGTGGATGGCCGCCGCCAGNGTCCGGGCCGTGCCCAACGTGTCGGAGCCGACCAACGCCGGGTCGGAGACCAGGACGGCGTCGGTGCAGCCCATGGCCAGGCAGGTCTTCAGGGCTTCGTCGCTCGACGGGTCGCCGACGCACAGAGCAATGGCGTCCGACGCGCCGCGGTCTTCCTTGAACTTGATCGCCTCTTCGACCGCGTACTCGTCCCAGGGATTAACGACGTTGGGCTTGCCGCCGGGGTCTTCCCAGCTTACGGCCCCATCTTTCACCGAGATCACCGCGGTCGTGCTGGGCGTTTGCTTCACGCACACGACTACTTTCATATTCCAACCTCCATCAGAGTTCGAAAATGGACCAATTCAGACAGATGTTTGTTCCGCCGGCGGCGCGGGTTCCTCCGTCGCCGTGCCGNCGCCATTCAGGCCGGAGTCGTCCGGCTCGGGGCNGGCGGCGTATTCCGGATTCATCTCGCGCACGCGGTCGGCCATCGCCTCGCCGGCGAAGGCCAGCGTCATATCGCGCCAGGTAAAGTCCACGATGCGGGCCGCCTCGCGCACGANCGTCTTCTCGGGCAGTTCGGCCGCCATTGCTCGCCGCAGCAGCGCCCATCGGATGAACGCGCCGCCGGCCGCGCCAAAGGCCAGCCCGACCAGNAGCCGCAGCCACCAGGCGTCGAAGGGCAGGGCAAGCAGCCCCAGCAGACCCAGCAAGAGGGCCGCGCCGGCCGCCGCGGGCCAGCTGAGCCGCACGAGCTGCTCTTCCTGGCCGGAGCGCCGCGCCAGCCGCCGGGCGCAATCGGCGCACAGCGGCGCGTCCACCCGGCGCGTCAACTGGCCGCGTCTTTTTTGTAATGTCAGGCGCTCGCCGGCCGGCTGNCCGCAGGCGACACACAGCGGCGGGAAGCGCACCGCCTGGCCGGGACGCACCCGGAGCGTGATCTGTTTTTCCATGTTAGTCGGCCGCCGGCTGCCTGTCACGTGTCATGTGTCAGGATTTCGGGTGACACATGGCACATTCCGGCGGGCGGCAAGTGGGCGCGGCGGCAGATCGGCCGCGCTATCTACCAATTATAATGCCGCAGTGCGTTATGGGCAAAGTGGGGCAATATTGCGCCTTCGCGTCCTTGCGTTAGATTCCGCTGGCGGTCGGGCGACAGGAATGGTCATAACCGGAATTCGTTCATTCGGCGTGGTGTTTGCTATCATAATCACAGGCGCAATGATGCTCGACGCTTTAGATGAAAATGGCTCGCTGTTCCCAACCGAAATCATTATGACTGACACCCAGCCAACTACCGACCCTGCCCCCCCACCGGCAACAAGGCGCCGATTTTGGCGGCGGCCGCAGCCGACGCCTGAGGACCTGTCGGACCGCAAAATCCGCAAATGGTCCGAGTTGTGGGAAACGCTCATCCTGGCCCTCGCCACGCTGATCACGGCNTGGGCCGGGTACGAGGCGGGCAAATGGAACGGCATCCAGACCGCGCTAAACACACAGGCCACTGTGCTTAGCGTTGAGACCGGCCGCCTGAGAACCGAGGCGCAAGAGCGGTTGCTGATCGACATCACCCTTTTCACCGACTGGGTCAACGCCACCGGCACCGGCAACACGGAGCTGGCGGACTTTTATCAAGCGCGATTCCGCGACGGTTTCCAGCCGGCCTTCAACGCGTGGCTGGCGACGGACCCGTTGTCGAACCCGGACGCGCCGGTCAGCCCATTTGAGATGGACGTGTATGACCGTTTCGAAATCGGCGCGATCGAGACGCTGATCAACCGGGCGGGCGACCTGAACCGCAGCGCGGAGCAAGCCGGGGCCATTGCCGACCAGTACACGCTGTCGGTGGTCATCCTGGCCGGGGCGTTGTTGCTGGCGGGGCTGGCCAACCGGTTCGAGTGGGCGGAGTTGCGGGCGGTGGTGGTNGCGGNGGCGCTGCTGGTGNTGNTGNTNAGCGNGNTNAANGTGNTNCGCCTGCCCATNGCCTGACNCGCCGGATGATGCACAAACCGCCGGGCGACGTATAATCCAAACCATGCCGCGGCCGCCGTTCAGGCCGGCCCGGTCCCATAATACCATTTGAGGACTTACCGATGGACTTCTCTTTCAGCGACCAACACAAGATGATCGAGCGCATGGTCTATGATTTTGCGCGCAAGGAGATCATGCCGGTCATCAAGGAACACGACCGCAACCACACCTTCCCCCACGANCTGCTGCCGAAGATGGCCGAGCTGGGCTTTTTGGGCATCTGCCTGCCGGTCCGCTANGGCGGGGCGGGGATGGATTACCTCTCGCTGGCCATTCTGTCCGAAGGGCTGGAGTTCGCCGACTCATCGATCCGCGAGACGATCGCCGTCCACCNGGGGCTGCANGCGCTGCCGATCTTCCAGTGGGGCACGGAGNAGCAGCGGCAGGCGTTCCTGCCGCCGCTGGCCTCGGGCGAGAACATCGCCTGCTTCGGCCTGACGGAGCCGGGNGCGGGATCGGACGTGGCGGCGATGGGCAGCCGGGCCAGGCGGGACGGCAGCGACTATATCCTCAACGGCGAGAAGATGTGGATCACCCTGTCGGACGTGGCCAACCGCTTCCTGGTGTTTGCCAAGACGGACCCGGAGAAGGGGGCCAACGGCATCAGTGCGTTCATCCTGGAGCGCGGCTGGCCGGGTCTGACGACCGGCACCATCGAGGGCAAGATGGGCGTGCGCGCCAGCAACACGGGTTGGATCAACATGGCCGACGTGCGCGTGCCGGCCAGCCACCGGCTGGGCGAGGAAGGNGAGGGGTTCAAGATCGCCATGAGCGCGCTGGACAACGCCCGCTACGGCGTGGCGGCGGGGGCGGTGGGCATCATCAAGGCCTGTCTGGAGGAGTCGATCGCCTACGGTCGACAGCGCAAGACGTTCGGCCGGCCGATCGTCGAGTACCAGCTCGTGCAACAGATGCTGGCCCACATGCAACAGAGCATCGACATCGGGCAGCTGCTGGTGTGGAAGGCAGGCTGGCTGAAGAACCAGGGCATCCGCAACACGCGGGAGACGAGCGCGGCCAAGTGGTATTGCACCGAGGCGGCCAAGCGCGCCGCCGACGACGCGGTGCAGATCCACGGCGCGTATGGCTACTCGGACGAGTACAACGTGGAGCGCCACCTGCGCAACACGAAGAGCGCGGTCATCTACGAAGGCACGTCGCAGATCCACACGCTGATGCAGGCCGGCTACGCGCTGGGCGACCGCCACGACCGGCCGATGCGNCGCGAGCTGCCGGCGTATGACCCGGAGGTNTGGGAGGCGGAGTAGGGGCAGACCTGTGTGTCTGCCCGACGACAGACGACGGACCANAGACCGCTCGGTTTTTACCATCTNGAGCGCCAGACCTCAGAGGTTTCCAGCCAATGCCTGCCGGAGACCTCTGAGGTCNGTTGATCTAGCCATAATGGCGGCGCGTTTCCACTTCGCGGCCGCGCACAACCCGCTTGCCTTCCANCGGCCCCTTCGTCTCGGTCACGACCGTCCGCTGCCGCTCCTCTAGCCCGGCTCGCNCGAAGTAGATCACAACCCAGTCATCGGTCTTGCCCGCCTCGTGGNCCCGCGCGGTGTTGGAGAACAGCGCGGTGAAGGACCAGCCTTCTCGCTTCGTCGCCAGCAGNGGCAGCCACGCCTTGCCCTCGGGGTTGAAGCGGCGCGGGGCGATGGTNGGCAAGTCGCCCGCGGCGGCGCGGCGGCGGTATTCCGCGTCGACTTCGAGCAGCACGGCGATGGACGGCTCGCCGGGCTGCTCGTCCGGCTCGGCGCGCTGGCGAGCACGGCGGCGGGCCGATTCGCTCAGCATCCCGGCCAGCGAGGTCTGAACGGCCTTAATCCGGTCGGGGCCGAACCCATCCACGGCGGCAAGCCGGCCGTCGTGGGCGGCCAGCTCCAGCTCTTCGAGCGTATCGATGTCCAGCTGGGNGCGGATGCGGCCGGCGAGCGTTTTGCCGATGCCCGGCACCTGCATGAAGANGGCCTCGGGATNGGCCCTTTCTTCCAGCTGGCGCAGCAGATCGCTCTCGCCGGTCTTGACGTAGTCAATGATCAAGTTGGTCAACCCTTCGCCGATGCCGGGCAGGTCCATCAGCGCCCGCCGGTCTTCGGCCATTGCCCACTCNCCGATGGGTTCGGCGGTCTGGTCGATTAGGTTGGCCGCGCTGTGGTAGGCGCGCACGCGGTGGGGGTTCTCTTCCCCCGCTTCCAGCAGGTCGCCGATACGGTCGAGCAGAGCGGCGATATCGTGATTGGTCGGTTGTTTGGCCATAGGTGCACCTCGCTTCTATTGTAANTCAGTCGCCCGGCCGGAAGATATATCCCGGATATATAGGACCAGCCGGAGTTATCGGTATAGTCTGGGAAGAAGCCGGGAATCAGTGTAACCTGACCGGTTTCTTTGTGGAGTATGCGTATGAATCTGGAAGGCAAAGTGGCATTGGTGACGGGCGCGGGGTCGGGCATCGGCAAGGCGGCCGCATTGCGGNTGGCGCAGGCCGGGGCGGCCATCGCCGCGCTCGGCCGCACCGAGGACGACCTGGTGTCTGTCGTCGAGCGGATCAACGCTGCCGGCGGCCGNGCCATCGCCGTGGAGGCCGACATCGCGCGGCCNGAGGAGATGCAAGCCGCCGCGGCCCAGATNGANAAGGANNTNAANCGNCTNGACGTCGTCTTTGCCAACGCCGGCATCAACGGCGTGTGGGCGCCCATCGAAGACCTGAAGCCGGACGAGTGGGCGCAGACGCTGACCGTGAACCTNACCGGCACGTTCCTGACGCTCAAGTACGCTCTGCCGCTGCTCAAGAAGCGCGGCGGGTCGGTGATCATCACCTCGTCGGTGAACGGCACGCGGGTGTTCAGCAACGCCGGGGCGTCGGCCTATAGCAGCAGCAAGGCGGGCCAGGTGGCTTTCGCCAAGATGGCGGCGCTGGAGCTAGCCAAGCACAAGATCCGGGTCAACGTCATTTGCCCGGGCTGGATCGAGACGAAGATTGAGGAGAACACGCAGAAGCGCAACGTCGAGGCGGCGCGGGAGCCGGTTGAGTACCCCGAAGGCTCNGTNCCCCTGACNGATGGCGGGCCGGGCTCGCCGGAGCAGGTGGCCGAGCTGGTACTGTTNCTGGCCTCGGACGCGGCCAGCCACATCACCGGGACGGAGATGTGGATCGACGGCGCGGAGTCGNTGTTGCAGGGGTAGGGAAGGGAGAAAGGGAGAAGGGGAGAAGGGGCACAGAGGATTTTCCCTCTGTGCCCCTGTTGTTTGCTACAATTGCTACAATAGGTAAGTGGGAGCGCTTTGGGCGATTTTTCAAATCATCGCGATTTAANAAAACGCGCCCCAGTCTGCCCCAAATTAAAATATGAAGTAAGGTAGGGGCAAGTTTGGCCGGCAGTCCTCTGCCGCAACCTGCCCTCGAGGGATAGGTGCATGAAGAGGGCGGGTCACAGACCCGCCCCTACAGGATGGCGGGTCACATTTTTAGGCCCGCCATGACTGAGGAATTATCAAGGAGTTAATACCTGTGTTAAAGGAGATAGGAGAAACCGTCATGAAGGTCTTGGAGGAGCGGTTCAAGGCTTATGACCGCAGCAAGCGGCCGACGCTAAAAGCCGGCATGGGGCCGATCGCCCACGAAAAGGGGGCGACGTTCCGCGTGTGGGCGCCCAACGCCAACGAAGTCTACGTCGTTGGCGAGTTCAACGACTGGAATGAGAGCGCTACCCCGCTGACCCACGAGGCCGACGGCTACTGGGCGACGGACGTGGCCGGGGCCAAGCCGGGCCAGGAGTACAAGTACCTGATCGTCAACGGCGAGCAGCGGCTCCACAGGCTGGACCCATATTCGCGCCAGGTGACGAGCACGGTCGGCAACAGCGTCATCCACGACCCCAACTTCGACTGGGGCGACACGGAGAACTTCCAGAGCCCGCCGTGGAACGAGCTGGTCATCTACGAGGTCCATGTCGGCACGTTCAACCCGTCGTCCGGTGACCGCGTGGGCACGTTCCAGCGAGCGGCCAAGAAGTTGCCCTACCTGCGGGAGCTGGGCGTCAACGCGGTGCAGATCATGCCGCCGATGGAGTTCCCCGGCGGCCGGTCGTGGGGCTATAACCCGGCGCTGCCGTTCGCCGTGGAGACGGACTACGGCGGCATGCTGGGCTTCAAGCAGTTCGTGAAGGCGGCCCACGAGCACGGCATCGCCGTCATCCTCGACGTGGTCTACAACCACCTGGGGCCGGGCGACCTGGACCTGTGGCGCTTCGACGGCTGGTGGGAGAACGAGGGCGGCGGCGTCTATTTCTATAACGACCACCGCGCCGACACGCCGTGGGGCCACACGCGGCCCGACTACGGCCGGCCCGAGGTGCGCCAGATGCTGCGCGACAACGCCCTGATGTGGCTCCACGAGTACCGCGTCGACGGCCTGCGCTGGGACGCGACGGCCTACATCCGCAACGTCTTCGGCAACGACAACGAGCCGGCCAACGACCTGCCCGACGGCTGGACGCTGATGCAGTGGATCAACGAAGAGGTGCGCGAGTTCGCGCCGAATCACATCACTATCGCCGAAGACCTGAAGGGCAACGAGTGGGTTGTGAAGGGCACGGGCGCGGGCGGCGCGGGCTTTGGCTCGCNGTGGGACCCCAACTTCGTCCACCCGGTGCGCACGGCGATCATCACCAACGACGACGCGTTCCGCGACCTGGAGGCGGTGAAGAACGCGCTCTACTTCAAGTACGACGGCGACGCGTTCAAGCGCGTGGTCTATACCGAGTCGCACGACGAGGTAGCCAACGGCAAGGCCCGCGTGCCGGAAGAGATCTGGCCGGGCAACAGTCACCACTGGTTCGCCAAGAAGCGCTCGACGATGGGCGCGGTGCTGGTGTTCACCGCGCCGGGCATCCCGATGATCTTCCAGGGGCAGGAGTTCCTGGAGGACAAGTGGTTCACCGACACCGAGGCGCTCGATTGGGATCACGCCAAGGCAATGGAGGGGATCATCTACCTCTACCGCGACCTGATGCGGCTGCGACGCAACGCCGACGGCGTGAGCAAGGGGCTCACCGGGCAGCACANCGACGCCTACCATCTGAACCAGAACGACAAGGTGCTNGCCTTCCACCGCTGGCACGACGGCGGCCCCGGCGACAGCGTGGTGGTGGTGATGAACATGACGGCTAACCCGATCACCGATTACACCATCGGCTTCCCGGCCGCGGGCCACTGGTCGCTGCGGTTCGACAGCCACGCCGCCGTCTACAGTGCCGATTACGAGGGGCAGGTCAGCGTTGACGTGACGGCCGAGGACGGCGATTACGACGGCCAGCCGGCGCACGGCAAGGTGAACCTGGGGCCGTACAGCGGGTTGATCTTCTCGCAGAATCCGGGATAGGTAGAGAATCTATCAGACCTCAGAGGTTTTCCGAAAACCTCTGAGGTCTTAAATTTACCCCACGCGGCGGTAGACCGCGCCGGAGAGGGGCGGGATGGTGAGCTGGATTGCGCCGTCGACCAGCACCACCGGCGCGTCCTCCAGCGCGTCGCGCCATTCGCCCTCGCCCACCGGCAACTCCACGGTGTGCATCAGCTCATCGGCGTTGAAGAGGCATACGGCCGCGTCGCCNTCCGTCTCGCGGGCGAAGGCGAACAGGCGGCGGGCGTCGTCGGCCAGCAGCGTGCGGTAGTCGCCGCGGCGCAGGGCGGGCGACGCCTTGCGCAGGGCGATGATGCGCCGGTAGTAGGCGTGTAGCTCGTGGTCGAAGGCGACCTCATCGGCCGCCGGCCGGGGAGAGCCACCGGGCAGCACGCCCTCGGGGTCGTAGGCCATGTCCGGCCAGACCATCGGCTTGCGGCAGCAGGGGTCGTTGCCGCCCCACATGCCGGCCTCGTCGCCGTAGTAGATCATCGGCGCGCCGATGTAGGCCATCTGGAACAGGGCGACGAGGCGTTGCCGGCGGTACTCGGCCGGGGTGGGCTTGCGGGTGTCATAGGCGGCGGTATGGGCCGGTTTAGTGCGGCGGTGGAACTCGTCCCAGTCGCGGACAGACCAGATGTCGCGGTTAACGATCTGTGAGGCGAGGCGGCTGGTGTCGTGGCAATCCAGTAGGTTCTGCATGACGTGGGCCACCTGCGGCGGGTGGGCCTCGCGCAGATAGCGCAGCTTGCGGTCGAACTCGGTGGCGCTGATGCGGAACTGGTCGGCCAGGAAGAACTCGTTGGCGGCGAAGAGGAAGTTATAGTTCATNGTCGCGTCGAACTCGTCGCCCTCGAGATAGGGCTTCTCCTCGTCGGGCGACTTGACGACCTCGGCCACGAGGTAGGCCTCAGGGTTGATGGCGCGGACGTGCCGCCGCCACGCCTTCCAGAACGGGTGGCGCACGCAGGAAGCGACGTCGAGCCGCCAGCCGTCGATGCCGTCGGCCGGGTCGCCGTCGCCGTCGGGGTCCATCCAGCGGCGCGTGGCGGCGTAGATGTAGTCGCGGGGGCCGGCCACCAGGCCATCCTCGTCCTGCATCAACTCCGGCAGTTCGTTGGAGCCGGCCCAGCCGGTGAAGGCAAAGGTTGTGCCAGCGGCGGGGTCATCCCAATAGTTGATCTTGAACCAGTCGCGATAGGCNGAGTCGCGGCCACGGGCGACGACGTCGCGGAAGGCGAAGCTGTTGAGGCCCATGTGGTTCCACACGCCGTCGAAGATGATCCGCAGGCCGCGGCGGTGGGCCTCGTCGATCAGGCGCAGGGCGAGGCGGNCGGCGGCCGTCCACAGCCAGGTTGCCGGGTCGGTGGGCGTCTCGGTGGCCATCAGGCGGCGGTCGCCGTCGGGATCGGGGCCGAAGTGGGGGTCGATGTGGTGGTAGGTGGCGCCGTCGTACTTGTGCGACGAGGGCGAGTCGAAGACGGGGTTGAGGTAGATGGCCTCGATGCCCAGGTCGACCAAGTAGTCGAGCTTGTCGATGACGCCCTGCAGGTCGCCGCCGTAGCGCCGCCGCTGAATATTGAACCAGATGTCGCGGCCGTTCTGCCGCTCGTAGGGCTGGAGCGCGTACCAGTCGGCCGTCCAGGGGTGTACCTGCCACGGTGACTTGTGGTCGTGGGGCCACGCGCCCTCGAGACTGGCCGCGGTGGGGTCGTTGGCCGGGTCGCCGTTGCGGAAACGCTCGGGGAAGATTTGATACCAGATGATGCCTTTGGCCCATTCGGGCACGAATTGGGTCGTCATGGGAAGTTCCTCGCCAGAAAAAGTAACGTGATTTGGCAAATCGCGCCACAGTCTGCCCAGATACGAAATACGAGATACGGTAGGGGCAGGTCTGTAACCTGCCCTCTTCCTCCGCCGGGAGAGGGCGGGTCACAGACCCGCCCCGACGGGATGGTGTAGGGGCAGAACTGCGTGTCTGCCCGACGACAAACGACCAAAGCCGGCTCCTATCGCCCGGTCGCCGCCAGAGATTAACGCAAGGGCGCAAAGACGCAAAGGCGCAATGTATGGAAGTGGGGGGTTTTCTGAGAGCTGGCGGCGCGGCCGTTTCGTTTGGGGCGGATGCGTGTTATATATTTAGCAAGGATACGGGTGGCGGATCCGGGTCCAATCGTTGGTTGAGGTAATGAGGATGGAGCCGATTATTTCCAGTCCTGATGAGGTTGACTATACGGCGCTTCCCGAACTGGGCGAGCGCGTGCCGCGGCGCGGCAACCGGCTATCGCGGGGTTTCTGGATGTTTGTGTTGCGCCTGTTCGGCTGGCGGGCGGTGGGTGAAGCGCCGGACCTGCCCAAGTTTGTGTTCGTCGGCGCGCCGCACACGTCGAACCTGGATTTCTTCATGACGGCGGTGACGATGGCGGCGCTGGGCGTGCGCGGCCATTTCGTGATGAAGCACCAGCCGTTCGTGGGGCCGGTGGGCTGGCTGCTGCGCTTTTTGGGCGGCATCCCGCTGGACCGCGACCGGACGCGGGATTTCGTGTCGCAGATGGTGGACGAGTTCAACGCCCGCGACGAGTTCCTGCTGGCCATCATGCCGGAGGGCACCCGCGGCAAAGACCGCGACAGCGCCACGAAGGGCTGGCGCAGCGGCTTCTACTACATCGCCAAGGGTGCAGGCGTGCCGCTGGTGATGGTGTTGTTCGATTACGCCAACAAGCGGATGCGGGTGGGGCCAACAGTGTGGCCGGGGGAGAGCTATGAGGCCGACCTGCCGCGCATCCAGGCGCTGTTCGCCGGCATCGAGGGGCGGAATCCGGAGCGGATGATGGCGTTGGGGGAGCGGTAGTCAGTGGGGCAGTAAGGCAGTGAGTCAGCAGGTCAGCAGAGCTGTCGAGCAGTTTGGTAGCTATCTAATACACGATTCGCCTGCTGCTGGTACTGACTCTATTGAACACTGATTAGGTAGCCATGCTCATCAAGCCTGATCTCGTTTTCTTCGATCAGTTTGTCCACCTCAGCCATGACGGCATGACGTGGNAGATGGGAGAAGCGAGCGTAATCAAGATAACCGGTGTATTGGGCGACCCGCGCCGAGTCGGAACCAACAAGTAATTTGGCGACGCCACTACGGGGTAATTGCCCAGGAAAGGTTTTTACGCAACGAATGATGGCTTCCTGAACATTAGTTAGCGTGTGATTGCCTGGCGGAGTTGTGGAAGATAGCAAGGCAGCATAATACAGCCTAAGGATGTGCAGTTCGTCGAATGACACCTCTTCCTGCAGCTCCTCAAAGATCGGCCGCAGGCGTTCGACACCCAATTTANCGAATGCTGCCAGTACCTGCCCTTGCTCGTCCGGCCCAAGCGTCGATTCGGCCAGAATCGGTTCGGCTGGGAATGTCTCACCATAGAACCGGAACGACTCCCACAAATTGTTTATGACGGTTTTCTTCTGAACATTGAACATTTCGGCGATTTCGTTCACTCCATGGCCGCGCCGATAAAGAGATAGCACCTCTTCTTGCCGGGTTTGGCTGGGCAGGGTGGTGGCGCGCGATGATGGAGAGGCTATTGCCGCCTTGGTTCTTTCAATTAAACCTNGCTCGCCACAATATGCCTTGATTGTCGTCAAAATGATGGTCCCGAATTTCTCCAATTTGATCTCGCCCACGCCATGCATTTGCAGAAGGGATTCACGAGATTGTGGGTAATAAATTGTCATATCGCGTAGGGCAGCATCCGAAAAGATGATGTATGGTGGCACCTCAGCTTCGCGAGCTATCTCGGTGCGCAAACGGCGTAATATCTCAAATAACTCAGTATCGTAATCTTTTTGCTGCCCAGCCCGACCGGTAGGCCGATCGGCCACCGGCATTGTTCCCAGGAATGCCTCCCCCTTCAAAACGGCTCGCCCCGCGCCTGTCAGCTTAAGGCTGCCATGATCTAAATCCTGGATTAGCAGGCTATTGCTGACGAACTGCCGCGCCAGTTGCTGCCACTCT
>JAACJX010000516.1 GCA_014237545.1 Ardenticatenia bacterium
GGCTTCCTGCCGGCCTATGGCATGGAGTATGACCTGGAGGACTTCATCGCCTACTCTTTCTACGGCCACAAGCGGGAGCACGCGGCGCAGGTGATGGTGTTCAGGGATGGGATTGGGCGGTAGGGTTGGGGAAGAGGGATAATAAGGACGCTAGTTGGGAGAAAACACTCGCCCTGGTTGCCGCTGTCTGCACTCACAGTCCTATCTAAACCAATATCCCCAAATTTAAGTATGGTCACTCATGACGGCGGCCGCTCCTGGAGATTAATAATGCAACCCGCCAACAGGAAGCGTCCATTCGTGCTGGCTGCTTTCTACGTGCGATTGCCTTGCGCAAATATTCATGAGAAACCGTTGATCTCTTTTAACGGCGAAGCATGGCAACCAATTCGGTTCAACCGATTCTGCGATTAGCCACTATCTTTTTGAAAAGAGGCAGATATGTTAATCGAACAAAGCAAACTTCATCCCCAGTCACTTGAGGGTCAAATTGCCGTGGTCAGCGGTGCGGGCAGAGGTATTGGGTTCGAAACCGCCCGGGCATTACTATGGTTAGGCGCTCGTGTCGTCATTGCCGAAGTCGACGAAAGCCTTGCCCGCCAAGCTGAAAAAGAGCTCGGCAGACAATTCGACCCCAACAAGATTCTAGCGCTCACGACTGATATCGGTGATGAAGCTGGTGTGAAGCAAATGGCCCGCAGCATCTTTGAGCATTTTGGTCAAGTCGATATCGTAGTCAACAACGCGACGGTGACCCCCATGGGTGCTGTGTGGGATGTCCCTATCGAGCAATGGGATCGTAGCTATCGAGTCAATCTGCGGGGGCCGGTACTTCTGGCACAAGCGTTCGTTCCCGATATGCTCAAACGAAATTATGGCGTTTTTGCCTGTGTATCATCGGTCGGCCAGGCCTACATGGGTGCTTATGAGAGTTTCAAAGCCGCTCAACTGCATCTGGGGAATACTCTCGACGCCGAATTGGAGAATACTGGTGTGTGCGCGTATACCATCGGACCAGGTCTGGTACACACCCCAGGGGCCGAAGCCGGGATCAGGGTATTAGCCCCCCTCTATGGCAAATCCGTCGAAGAATTTTATGAACTTAGTCAAGCTCACATCCTCTCGGTGGAAGAAGCGGGAACCGGATTCGCCGTTTCCGTGGCGCTGGCATCTCAGTTTCGTGGCCAGGAGATCAGCTCCAGACAAGCACTGATCGCTGACGGGATTTCTTCGGCCCAGGACAAGACCAAAGCTGGCGACCCAACCACGTTCGAGTTTGATTCGGCCGCAGCCTTATCCCTTTGTCGGCGCGTCAAGGACACCTTAAATGAACAATCTTCAGGTTGGTCTAAGCGTTCAGTGTTCGAGAGGCAGTGGATGTTTCGAGATTTTAAAAAGAACGCGGGGATGCCGGTCGACCAATGGCAAAAGGCCCTTACGCAGCTTGAGACAGCGCTCGAGAGTGGGGATGCGCTGACTGCTCAACAGATGGATATTCCCATTGATAATCTCGCGCATTATTACAAGCACCTGATGCAGCTCGCAGAAGGATATGAAAAAGACCCTGTCAAGCTCAGCGAACAAAAGCGCATTATGCAAGGATGGGTTGATGAGGTTGACGATCTGTCGAGAAGTATGCACCAGTAGATGCAGCATTGGAGAAGCCCAGTCTCCCTTTATTGGGGAGGAGAACTACTATTAATTAATATCTTTAAATATTGCTGTTAATTCTGGCTAGTTCTACGGATAACGCCACGGCTACGGCAGCAACTCAAGCCGCGTAAACCCCACGCTCAACTCGCGGGAGTCGGGGTTCTGACCATCGGTGACATCCACCGGGCGGTCGGCCCGGGCAAATCGCAAGACCATCTCGTTCCAACCCGCTTGAACCAGTCCGGGCGGGATGGCGATCTCGCCGCGCCAGGCATCGCAAGAGTCCCAGCGATGGGACGCGACGATCTGCTCGTCAACGACGAAATCTACCTGCTGCTGAGGCTCGCCTTCGACGCAGAGCGGAAACGCTTCAACGGCAAAACGCGCCTCTTTGTCGTTTGTCGATACCCACCGCACGCGACTCTCACGCCCCATTGCCCATATTCCCCACTCTTCCAAGTCGGACCAGTTACCGGCCATTCGAATGTTGATGGCCGGCATTTCGGGAGGGGCTACTTCGAGGACACAGATAGGATAGTTCCAGGGCGGTTCCGGCGCAGCCTCAAAACAGCCTTTGGCCGTTAGTTCGGACGTTCCCTCGGCCAGATTCTTTATCGATTCCTTGGGCGTCGTGTCCATGTGCAACAAAACATAGCGGATGCCATAGCCGCGCAAGAGCCATGGAAACTCCTCCTCGTTCTCCGGATCGGGGTGGTCAGTGAACCAATCGAGCAGGAAATCGGTATGCACCGGCAACATGCTGCCGCCGCCGCTAGCAATTGGCTGGCCATGCAGCAAGGTCGCCCATATAGTTGGACCGCCAAAACTGGGGATTTGGATGTTTTGGGAGATGGCGCGCACGTCTAATACCTATTGGCTCATCACAAGTTTCCTTAGCACAGCCCCCAAGGCTACTCCCCACAACGCAAGCCCATTTCAAGGGTAACGATTCCACAATCGCTGCAATGGCGCTATGGCTAGTGACATGCGGGGGAGTGACTAATATCGGAGGCATGGGATAATAGAGCGATGAATCAATGTCCA
>JAACJX010000473.1 GCA_014237545.1 Ardenticatenia bacterium
ATTCGCGATCTCTACGCCAGCCTGCCCGACAGCAAGTTGCGCGGCTATGGGCCGGGGCGCTTCAGCTTCAACGTCAAGGGCGGCCGCTGCGAGGCGTGCCAGGGGCAGGGGCAGAACCGGATCGAGATGCAGTTTTTGCCCGACATCTACGTGCCCTGCGACATCTGCAAGGGCGCTCGCTATAACCGGGAAACGCTGCAAGTGAAATACAAGGATCTCAACATCGCCGAGATCCTGGACATGACTGTGGATGAGGCGGTGGAGTTTTTCGCCAACTTCCCGCCGATCAAGCGCAAGCTCCAGACGATGGCCGACGTCGGCCTGGGNTACATCCATCTGGGCCAGCCGGCGACGACGATGAGCGGCGGCGAGGCGCAGCGGGTGAAGTTGAGCCGGGAGCTGTCGAAGATCGCCACCGGCCGCACGCTCTACATCCTCGACGAGCCGTCAGTTGGCCTGCACGCTCACGACGTGAGCAAGCTCATCCACGCGCTGAACAAGCTGGTGGACAAGGGCAACACGGTGGTCATCATCGAGCACAACCTCGACATCATCAAGGTGGCCGACCACATCATCGACATGGGCCCGGAAGGCGGCGACCGGGGCGGGGAGATCGTGGCCGAGGGTTCGCCGGAAGATATCGCCCTGGTGGCCGAATCGTATACCGGCGAGTTCTTGCGGCCGCTGCTGAACGGTCACCTCGCGCCGGCCTGAGATCCCGATCTGACAGGTGGACGCGGCGACGCGCCAGTTGGTAAAAGGACCTGGACCGCCCACCTGTCAGGTCTTTTTGCGTGTTGGTTTTTCAGCAGCGGTACAAGCGGAACTAGCCAAAACCCTCGTCATTTCCGCAATTCTCTTCAACGCCCAGAATACCAAAGCCATCCATTTTCCTCAATTTGTCACATTGTCCTACAATATGACAAATGGTGACGGATGGCACCCGTAATGGGTGATGANAGTCAATCGCCGGCGGGGAGCCGGGCGGGTATACTCATCCGTGTGGGGGCGCGGCCGGCCCGCGTGTCGCCATGAAGTGGGCGCAGTTTAGCGCCCGCCCANTTATTAAGCCCTGTTCGCCCACGCGAACCGTGAAATCGCCTGAGGAGACTATCATGATCGATCTGTCCATTCACGAAGCCGCTCTCGAACGCACCATTCAGCGTGCCCGCGAGCGAAATATCATCATCCCTACCTTTGAGCAACAGCGCAACCCAANCCTTATTCCTGACGCTATTAAACGTCGTTTGGGCGATGTTGGCTTGTGGGATTTGAACCCGCTCAACCTGTTCCGTATCACCTGGAAGAACGAGCCGGCCGAAAGAGGCGGGGGCTATGGCGACGTGAATTATATCGAGATCCCCAAAGAGATCACCGGCGTAGACGCGCGGATTATCCTCGTCGTCGGCAAGTGGTTCCCCACGGGCGCACACAAAGTTGGCGCTGCCTACGGCTGTTTGGTGCCGCGCCTGGTTACCGGGCAATTCGATCCCACCTCGCAGAAGGCTGTCTGGCCCAGCACCGGCAACTATTGCCGCGGAGGTGCCTATGATTCTAACCTGCTGGCCTGCGAGTCTATCGCCATCCTGCCCGAGGGGATGAGCCGCGAGCGATTTGAGTGGCTCGAAGGCGTGGCCGGCGAGATTATCCGCACCCCCGGCACGGAGAGCAACGTCAAAGAAATCTTTGACAAGTGTTGGGAACTACGCCGATCGGGACAAGACCTTGTCATCTTTAACCAGTTCGATGAATTGGGCAATTACCTATGGCACTACAGCGTTACCGGCCCGGCGATGCACGAAGTGCTGAAGAAGGTCATGGAACCCGGCGATCAGTTCCGGGGGATGGCCTCGGCTACCGGCTCGGCCGGGACGATTGCCAGCGGCGATTACCTGAAGGAGCAATTCCCGCACAGCAAGATCTGCGCCAGCGAGGCGCTGCAATGCCCGACCCTGCTCAATAATGGCTTTGGCGCGCATCGTATCGAAGGCATCGGCGACAAGCACGTGCCGTGGGTCCACAATGTCAAGAATACCGATATGGTTGTGGCCATTGATGACAACGCGACGATAGGCATCATGCGTCTCTTCAATGAGGCGGTTGGCAAGGAGTTTCTGGCCGCGCAAGGCGTGTCGCCGGAGATGATTGAGCAATTGCCGCNGTTGGGCATCTCGGGAATCGGCAACATGCTGTCGGCGATCAAGATGGCCAAGTATTACGAGATGGGCGCCAACGATATTGTTATGACCATCGCGACCGACTCGATGGAGATGTATACAAGCCGCGTGGACGAGTCGCGCGAGGAAGAAGGACCGCTGACCATGCTGGACGCGGCCGGCATTTACCACCGCTATCTACTGGGCGAGTCAACGGATAATCTGATCGAATTGACCTATACTGAAAGAAAGCGCATCCACAATCTGAAGTACTACACCTGGGTGGAACAGCAGGGCAAGACGTCGGAAGAACTGATGGCTCAGTGGTACGATCCGGACTACTGGACCNGCATCCACGGGATGGACAAGGAGATCGACAAGCTGATCGAGCAGTTCAATGAGCGCGTTGGGCTGCTGGCGGAATTGCACTGATATACGCCACTAGGCGCGCCGTGTTTCACCGCGCGTCCCCTTGAGAGAGTTCCATTCGAAAAGCCCTGCGCAAGCGGGGCTTTTTGTTTGCCCTATTGCGTTCGATGTAGCGGTATCTTATGATATGGATAAGGTCGTTACACGTTGGTGGGTGAGCCATTCACCATCTGGGCGAACGTGCTTACATTGCAGACAGTTTATCCGGGTGTGAGCTGGTAAGACCCTCGGGAGCGCCCCATGGCCGACCGCGCGCAATTACGGGAGTTCATCAAGCGGTATTTCTCCGACGACGAGCTGGCTGATCTCTGCTTCGATTACTTTCCCGAGGTGCTGCACGAGTTTACAGAGGGGATGACAAAAGGCTCGCGCATCCGTCTGCTCATCACCTATACTGAAAACCGAAATCTACATGACAACCTGCTGGCCGCTCTTTATCAGAGCCGGCCGGAAGCTTATGTCTCTTCGTTCGGCCGTCCAATTGCGTCCCAACTCCCTCCGGCCCCGCCTGATCGCGATCCCAACCAGATTTTCATCAGCTACGCCCATCAAGACGCCCCATTCGCCCACCGGTTGGCCAGCGATNTGAAAGGGTANGGGNGCCAGGTCTGGATNGCGCCGGAAAGCATTCATCCNGGAGAAAAGTGGGCCGAGGCNATCGATCGCGGNCTGCAGGAGAGCGGCGTGTTTGTCCTGGTGCTGACGCCGCANGCGGTTCGNTCCACATGGGTGCGCGACGAGACATACGCGGCAATTCAATTTGAGAAGCAAGGCCTGGGCCGGGTCATCACCCTGGATGTGGACGAGGCCAACGCGCCGCCTCTGTGGGCGCTGCGACAGTACATCCCCTTCCGAAATGATTATGAGCGCGGGCTGGAAACCCTGCTGCAAGCGTTACGCTTCCCGGACGGCGTAGAGATAACCGGATCACCCAGGCCGCAGGTTTCGCAGCAGGATGTCGGGGCAGATGATGAGCAGGGCTGGGAAGGAACGGGCACACTCAATGCAGGCGCAACGGGCTCGGCGGCGGACAACAAACCCCTGATGGCCGGTACTGCCCCCCTCTCGGAACTAGCGAAAAACGAAGCCAGCGCGGAGGCAGGCGTCGGGGGATCCACCCTGGCCCCCGAACTCGAGCCCGCTCGCCGGAGAGAGAAGGGGCCGGCTATCGTTCTGGCGCTCGTGTTGTTGGGGGCGATCGCGTTAGAGGGGTACTGGTTTATCAACGAATCCGGCTGGACTCCGTACCGGGTCACTGATACGCGTACCGTGATGCTTGATAAAGGCGCGAAGGCCGTCCGGGTCTTTGTGCCTGCCGGCGATTTCAGAATGGGCAGTAAATACGGCAACGCGGACGAGTTACCGACGCGGCAGGTCAGCCTCGACCCATTCTGGATCGATCGGACCGAAGTTACTAACAGCCAGTATTCGGCGTGTGTAGAAGCTGGGGCATGCGCGCCGGTCGCCAAACACGCGAGCGCCACGCGCCAGAGCTATTACAACGATGCCCGCTTTGCCGATTATCCTGTCCTGTGGGCCAATTGGATGGACGCCGCGGCTTATTGCCTATGGGCCGGCGGCCGCTTGCCGACCGAAGCGGAATGGGAATACGCCGCGCGTGGGCCGAAAGCCCCCCAATTCCCCTGGGGGAATAAATCCCCGACCTGCTCGTTGGCCCGGTTTGACCTTTGCAGCGCGGATGATACTGGCAACGTCTCCAGTTATGCGGACGGCGCCAGTTGGGTGGGCGCGTTGAACATGGCGGGCAACGTCATGGAATGGGTCAATGACTATTATGATGAAGGATACTATGCGGCGTCCCCCGATGAAAACCCTCCGGGTCCTCTGACCGGATCGCACCGCGTCCTTCGGGGTGGCTCGTGGGCCAGCAATAAAATCAGTCTCCGCGCCGCCATGCGCTTTCACCTGCCGCCCGACGTTGGCGCGGACAGGATTGGATTCCGCTGTGTCGAAGAGTGGGCTTGGC
>JAACJX010000317.1 GCA_014237545.1 Ardenticatenia bacterium
GCCGAACTCCACGAACTGGTTGGTCAGCTTGAGCCGCTCGCCCAGTTGCATGGCCTGCAAAGCCTGATTATATGACGACGGCCATTCAGAGAGCGTATTTGCTGGACCGCTGATTCCGCCCATTAGCGTGGCGTCTGGAAACTCTAGCTCAATTTGTTCGCGAATCCGACGGCCGAGCTGGTGGGCGCTTTCCATATCCTCCGCGTTCTTCAGGGCCTGGAAGATGACCAGATACTGGTTTCCGTAAATGTGAACCAGCGCCGGCCGCGGATGATTGGATAGCACCCAATGGACCGACGTCTCCAGCCGCCGCATGCTGGGTTTATCGGTCCCCATCCAGCCGGCGACCATGACCGCGTGGGGCTCTGTTGTGTTGTGGTCTAGCCGCCCCTCCAGCCGTTCTATCTCTTTCCGCGGTAACGATCCGGCCAATAATCCTTCCAGGAAGTCGCCGCGCAGAGATTTCTTGGCCTCATTAACTGCCTTGGTTTTTGCCATTTCCAGAGCGCAGGCGGCGGCCCCATGCTCGACGGTCAGGCTGTCAAACATGTCGAGTTCAGCAACCGGGCCAATCACTGAGAGGTAACCGCGCGCTCTATCACCGGAGATGATGGGGCTTACCAGCCGGGCCAGACGGATGCTGGAGTCATCGAGGGGAAGTAATTGCTGCCAGATGCTTTGTTTNGATTTGGCGGCCGCCTTGCGGTTTCTCAAGACAGGCGGCAACGCGTCTCTTTGTTGCAGCGCTTCGATAAGGGCTTCGCGGTTTACCGTCGAGTTACTTGGCCAGCTGATCGCCTGTATCTCCAGGCGCTTGTCCTGGACAGCGACGATATTACCAGTCAGCTTGCTCATCACTTCCGTCATCGCGGCCAGGCCCTGGCCCTCGCGAGACATGTCCGAAAGCTGCCTATAGAGTTGAATCGCCCGCTCGCTGGTCGCGGTCTGGCGGTCGAGCAGCAGCAGCGAGACGTTTTGATGCACATCTCTAACGGAGGATGTTTCGGGAATGATGAGCACCGTCAGGTTTAATGTCTCAGCCTTCTGGGTCAGCTCTTCGGCTAGTTTGCCGATACAAACCAACCCGGCGACCGGCAAATCCGCCAGCGCCTCCAGTGCTTTCTCTCTATGGCCAGAATCCAGAGGGGCGAAGAGGTGGGGCGGGACAATCACGAGATCATGTGGCTCGATCTGTGATTCTATATCTTCCCAACTGGACAGAACCACGACCCAGTTGACGAAGCGCCTGGCTTCAACCCCACCTCCAATAAGGGTCGTGTTGNTCGGCAGGGCCAGCCGTAGAACGTCTGCAATGTTGATTTCCGCGGGTGAAGATTCAGTGCGCATGATATTGTCACTACGTGGGGCGGCGGCCGGTGGCTCTTGTAAAGGGGACGCCATGACAAGTACGAAGCAAATGGGGGAAGGTATTTGGCAATGATATTATTTATTTTAAATAGAACCCGGAGGCGCTGGCGTCAGGCCGTTGCAGGGGAAGGGTGATGAAAAAAGTCGTACCCTCACCGACCACANTGGCCACCGTTATCTCGCCNCCATGCTGCTCNACGATTCGATGGCAGGTAGCCAGACCGAGGCCGGTTCCCTGGCCCGGTCCTTTGGTGGTATAAAACGGCTCGAAGATGTGCAACGTTTCGGCCGTGCTCATCCCCTTGCCGTTGTCGCGGAACAGAACCTGAACGGCCTGGCCATCTCTAACGAGACGCGCCGTCACGTCCAGCTGGCGNTCGTCGTTGGTATGGAGCAGCGCATCACGCGAATTTAGCAACAGGTTCAGCCAGACACTCTTCAAGTGCTCCCAGCTAGCGACCATGGGCGGCAAGGAGCTTTCTATATCGCGGGTGACCTGGATCTTGGCTGATTGAAGCTGATAATTAACGAGGTCCAGCGCTTCCTGTATCGACTCGTTCAAATCGCCCTGAGTAAATGAATACTGCTCCTGGCGAGCGAAATCCAGGAGCCCGCGAACGACCTTGGCGGCGCGCTCACCTGCCCGAACAATCAGATCGACCGATTCGAAATTCTCGTCCTCCACTGGCATGACCATCTTCAGCATCTGCGCGTTTGCGTTGATGGCGGTCAGAGGGTTGTTGATTTCGTGCGCCACGCCGGCCGCCAACTGGCCGATGGCTGCCAGCTTGCCCGCCTGCATCAATGAGTTCTCCAGGCGCCTCTCCTCGGTCTTGTCCTGCCAGACGACGACAGCGCGGGCCGAGCTGGCCTGTTTGCCGGGGATAGGATAGGCGCTGACATCCCATTCGCGAGGTAGGTGGTCTTCCCCTTGCCAACGAACAAGCCAATGTTGCTCGGTCTTATCATTGAGCGTAAGGGCAACCTTGCAATGCTCACATGGCTGTTGCCGGTTATAGAAGACGCGGAAGCACACCCGACCGGTGAGCNTTTCGGGCGTCGAGCCCATCTCGTCGGCCTTCGCTTTGTTGATGACGACAAGTTTCCATTCGTCGCTGATTGTATAGATAGGATTGGGNATGCCGTCGATGAGGGCTTGCAAGGTGTTGCGCCCTTCCAGCAGTTCCTGATGGCGAAGCCGGACGCGCTGGAATAACCACGCGTTTTCGATCGCCTCGCTAACGGAACTGGCCAGCGATGAAAACAGATCGATGTCGACGTCGGTAAATTCACCCAGGCGCTTGTTATAGGCAGCGAGCACGCCCACGGGACGGCCGCGCACTGTCAGCGGGGTGGCCAACATTGACCGCACCGCGTAGCCGATGGGCGAGTCGCGGGTGGGGTCATAGCGNTCATCTTCGCCGACCTTGTTCAAGCACAATGTTTCCTGCTCGCTCCAGGCTCGCCCCAGGACGCCAATGCCTTTTTCTGTCGAGGGGAAGATATGCGACGGAATGGCCCCTTTATAATGGCGCACGTGCTGGCAGTGGAGCTTGCCGCCTTCTACAATCAACACAGCCGCCATTTCTACCTGGAGGATGGCATCGACGCCGCGTATGGCTGTGGCATAGACCTGCGTCGTCTCGAGCGTGGCGGCGACTGCCTGGCTGATGCGATTTAGCTCGGCCAACTGCTGGCTCTGCTGGTGAAGTTGTTTTTCGAGCTGCTGGGTGCGCAATATCGTCTTGACCCGCGCCAGCAGTTCCTGCATGTAGTAGGGCTTGGTAATGTAGTCGTCCGCGCCGGCCGAAAGAGCCTGGACCTTCTCATCATTGCTGGCCGCCGCCGTCAGCAAGACGACGCGCGTATAGCGNAAATCGGAGTGGGCTCGTATCCAGTCGAGCACATCGAGCCCGGTAATTCCGGGCATCCGCATATCCAGAAGNACCAGGTCGACCCCGGTTGAACTGGCAATTGATTGCTCGAGGAAGGTGATCGCCTGCTGGCCATCGTGGACGATATCGACTTGAAAGCCTTCTTTCCGGACGAGGAACTCAGCCAGCGAGTCGGCAATTTCAATTTCGTCATCTACAACCAGGATGCGCGCGGCCGCTCGGGGCGATACCGGCACAGGAGTCATGACGCCGGCAGGGCGTTCTCTTGAGAATCCATTGCCGGATTCCCCTGTGCCGTTTCCTGGTCGCACCTGGGCAGGGAGCTCGATCANGCGCTCTTCTGCCTCAGTTCCAATCGTTCTATCCACGCGTTTCCTCGGAAGAGAACGAGTATCCGTGTCCCTGAATCGTCTTGATGTACTTGGGATCGGCGGGATACGGCTCGATCTTTTCGCGTAAATTCTTGATGTGGGCGCGCACGAGTTCGGGGCTGCCCGTATCTCGCGGATAGTCCCAAACATCCTGCAACAATTGCTGGCTGTTGAAGACCTGATCGGCGTGGCTCATCAGGTGGTAGAGCAAGTCGAACTGCACGTTGGTCAGCAATACCGTTTGATAGGGTGTGGTGACCTTGAACGTGCGACAGTCTAGGACTACATTGCCGACAACCACCTCGTTGATAGTGGTATCTTCAACCTTTTCCGGCCCTGCGCGTCGCAGGATCGCTTTCACGCGCAGTTCGAGCTCTTGCATATTAAACGGCTTGACAAGGTAGTCGTCGCCTCCGGCGCGGAAACCCTCGATCTTGTCCTCATCCTTCGCCTTGGCGGTGAGAAAGAGGACAGGCGCATCCTGAAGCAATGGGTCACCGCGTATCTGCCGGCAGACCTGATACCCGTCTACGCCGGGCATCATGATGTCCAGGATGAACAAGTCGGGCCGGTGCCGGCGAGCCAACTGCAATCCTTCGATGCCGCTATTGGCGGTCATCACCTGATAGTCGTACATCTTCAGTGCACGTTGCAATGTTCGCGAGACGAGATCGTCGTCATCGATAACAAGAATCAGGGCCATTTACTTCTACCCCTTCTCGATGCTGATTTTGTATAACAGTATAACGCATTGCCGCTGACTGGTCAGGTATCGAGCCTTTCTTTTTACACCAGAAGCCGCATTGGATTCTCGAGCAACTCCTTCAGACGCTGCATGTACTGGGCCGCCTCCGCGCCATCGGTCACGCGATGGTCGGCCGAAATCGTGGCCTTCATGCGCGTACCGACAGCCAACTGCCCGTCCTTGACGACCGGGACCTGCCGCGCGGAACCGATGGCCAATATAGCGGCCTCGGGCGGATTGATGATAGCAATGAAGTGATCGACGTCATAAACGCCCAGATTGCTGACGGTGAAAGTGCCGCCCTCGACATCTTCGGGCTTTACCTTTCCCTCGCGAGCGCGGGCGATCATCTCGCGATTATCCCGCGCAATCTTCGACAATGTTGAGGTGTCAGTATCTTTCTGGACGATTGTCGTCAGGCCACCCTCGATGGCTACGGCCGAGCCGACATTTACTCGCTTGTGCCGAACGATCTGATCGCCAGCGAGTTCAGCGTTTAGATTTGGAAAATCGCGAACGGCCAGAGCCGCCGCCTTGACAATGAGGTCATTGACCGATACCTTGGCCTCATCAGGCAGCGTGGCGTTGATCTGCTTGCGGAGCTCGAGCGCTTTCTCCATGTCGATCTCTGTGGTNACGTAGAAGTGNGGNACGGTTGTCTTGCTCTCGACCATCCGGCGACCAATCGCCTGGCGCAATCGAGTCAGAGCGATCGCTTCACTCTCAGGGCCAACCTCGGCCGGCGCGGCGGATTTGGCTGTCGTCGGGGGCGGCGCGGACGATGCAGTCGCCGGTTGAGGCGCGACGACGAAGGCTTCAACGTCGGCCTTCGTGATCCGGCCATCNGGNCCGCTTCCCTTCACATTCAANAGGTNGATTTGCTTGTCCTCGGCCAGGCGGCGGGCTACAGGCGTGGCTNTAACTCCACCGGGGTATGACTCATCTGCGGTCGCTGGTGTCTCGGCTGCAGGGGTCTCAGTTGGGGCGGCCGGGTAGGACTCTTCAGCCTGCACCTTCGCTTCAGCCGGAGATTCGGCCGCCGGCGTGTCCCCAGCGCTTGCGCCAGAACCATTGCCGCTGATAAGGCTGGATACGTCTTCCCCTTGCTCGCCGACAATGGCCATATTCGCGCCGACCGGCACGACATCACCAGGTTCGTGCAGAAGATGAAGCAACGTGCCCGCCACTTGCGATTCCAGTTCGAGCGTCGCCTTATCGGATTCGATCTCGGCGACGATATCGCCCTTNGCGACNGTATCCCCGACGGACTTGAGCCATGTGTTNAGGACGCCCTCGCGCATATCGAAGCCNAGCTTGGGCATGACAATGTAATCGGCCATTAGAGAACCTCCTTCACTGCCGCAATGACGCGATCCTTGTTGATGAGCGCCGATTGCTCCAACTCNCGAGAGTAGGGCAGGGGCACCTCGTATTGGGCGACGCGCTTNATCGGCGCGTCCATGTAATCGAAACCTTCCTCTTGCAGGCGCGCCGCTACCTCGGCTCCAATTCCATAGGAGCGATACCCCTCTTCGACGATGACGGCGCGGAAGGTTTTGCGGAATGANTCCAGTACNGGNCCCATGTCAAGCGGGCGCAAGGATCGTAAGTCCACAACCTCTGCCTCGACGCCCTCTTTGGCCAGTTGGTTGGCTGCTTCCAGAGCAACTTGAAGTCCTTGCGCATAGGCTACGATCGTCACGTCCTTGCCCTCGCGCTTGACGTCTGAGACGCCAATGGGGACAACGTAATCGCCTTCGGGCACCTCGCCGCGTATCTGGTACAGGGTGTGGTGTTCNATGAACAACACCGGGTCATCGCTGCGAATCGCGGCTTTCAANAAGCCTTTGGCGTCNTANGGNGTGCTGGGGGAAACAACTGTAAATCCAGGGAAGTGCGCGAAAATCACGTCCGGGGTATGGCTGTGGGTGGCGCCGAGCTGCCGGCCGCCGCCGCCCGGCGCGCGATATACGACCGGGCACTTTATCTGGCCGCCGAACATATAGTGGACCTTCGCNGCGTGATTGATCATTTGATCCAGCGCCAGGAAGGCAAAGTTGATGGTCATAAATTCGGCCACTGGCCGCAGTCCATTCATCGCCGCTCCGGCCGACACGCCGCCGATCGCCATCTCGGAAATGGGTGTGTCGCGGACACGCTTGCCGCCAAACTCATCGTAGAAGCCGCGCGTGACAGCATAGGTGCCACCCCAGACGCCGACCTCCTGGCCCATGATGAACACGCGTTCATCCCGTTGCATTTCTTCGCGCAAGGCGTCGGTGATTGCCTGGCGCATCGTGATCATTGCCATACTAATTCCTCTTTCGTGTTGCTCGCCTTATCGCCGCTCGACTTCGCGCTCGACGTAAACATCTTCAAACAGGGCTTCCGGATCGGGAAACGGTGATTTCTCCGCGAACTCAACCGCCTTTTCGATCACTTCCTCCACTTCGGCATCAATNTTTTCGAGGTCTTCTTTGGTGGCTGCCTTCTTCTCATAGATGATGCGTTCCAGGATGCCGATCGGATCATCTTCTCGCCACTTTTCAACTTCGCCCTTGGTTCGGTAACGAAGCGGGNCGCCCATGCTGTGACCTTCGTAACGGTAGGTGATGATTTCCAGGAATTGCGGCCCCTTGCCTTCGTGGATGGCGGCGATGGCGGCCTTGGTCGCGTCGTAAACCTCGGTCACGTCCATGCCGTTGACCTTTTTGGGTTCCATTCCATAGGCGAGCGCCTTTGTCGACATGTCGGGAACGGCCGACGCGCGGTCTACGGAAGTGCCCATGCCGTACTGATTATTTTCAATGATATAAATGATGGGCAATTCCCACACGCCAGCCATGTTCAACGACTCATGGAAGTAGCCGATGTTGGTCGAGCCGTCGCCCATGTAGCACATGACCACCGCATCCGTCTCTTTATANTGCTCGGCCAGGGCCAAGCCCGTGCCCAGGGGCACATGNCCNCCGACNATGCCGTAGCCGCCCCAGTAGTTGCGGCTNACGTCAGCCAGATGCATTGAGCCGCCTTTGCCCTTGCTCACGCCGGTGGCCTTNCCCAGCAATTCGGCCATCAGGGCGTTTGGGTCCGTTCCGACGACCAGAGCNTGGGCGTGATCACGGTANGCGGTAATGACGTGGTCTTGCTCCCGCCGNGCCCCGATGGAGCCGACAGCGACAGCCTCCTGACCGATGTACAGATGTAGNAATCCACCGATCTTCCCCAACTGGTAAAGCTCGGCGCATTTTTGTTCAAATCGACGAACTAGTACCATTTGCCGGTACCATTCNAGTAACGTCGCCTTTTCCATTCAGTTCTCCTTCACGATGGTGGTAACACGCGGTATGGCTGCTATCCAGCCAGCGGTTCTCAAAAGTTTAACAAATTTATTGGACAGTGACGACCCCAGATGGGGTGTGTAGCTTGGTTGTTTCGCGGTATGAATGACAGACGGCTTCACTCGCGATCGAAATGAACGGTTGCTCCGTCGGCCGTGGGCTTCAGAATCCACGCCCGACTATTCAGACCGGCCGCGGCGAAGGCGGTTTGCATGGCGAGAGCGACAGTATCCGCATCCTGAGCGGTAAATGCGATCAAACTCGGCCCGGCGCCGCTGAGGGCGACGCCCAAAGCGCCGGCTTCATATGCTGAATCGAACGCCGCGGTTGCTCCTGGAATGATATGGAGCCGACGGGTTTGATGCAAACGATCGCCCATGGCCGCGCGCAGCAGGTGGTGATCTCCTGAGGTGAGCGAATGAATCAGGAGGCCTAGCCGGCTGGCATTAAAGATCGCGTCTTCTCGCGAGAGGAGGGCCGGCAACACCGCCCGCGCTTCGCTGGTCAGCAGCTTGAAATCGGGTAGAACGACGACGGCGGTTAGATTCGGCGGTGGCCATTGCCTCACCACCAATTCGGCCGGCCCCGCCTCTTCATCCGGCAAGACGCCCAACACAAGCCCGCCACATAAAGCCGGAGCGACGTTGTCCGGATGCCCTTCCATGCTGACCGCGATCCGCAGCAGCTCATCGCGCGCAATCGGGTCGCCGAACAACGCATTGGCCCCCAGCAAACCGGCGACGATGGCGGAGGAACTACTGCCCAGGCCGCTGCCGACCGGTATGCAATTTGNCATTCGCANAACCAACTTGCTGGGNCAATAGCCAATTCGATCAAACAGCGTTTCAGCGGCCTCGATAGCCAGATTGGAATCATCTGTCGGCACTAAGTGTGCGTCGACNCCTTCAACNTGCATCTCATAGCGGGTTAAGTGGGATTTAAATACGAGGGCTGGACCAGTAGCACGGAGAACCAGCTTGTTTCGCAGTTCCAAGGCCAGACCCAGGCAATCGAAGCCAGGCCCGAGATTGGCGCTCGTCGCCGGTACTGCAACGGTCACGGGCCGCGGGAAGAGCTCGGGAGCAGATGACATGAACAGTGCCGTGATATATGTAGTAGGAGAGCTCAGGCTTCGCCTTGCGCGGCAACTGGAGCGAGGACTGTATCACCCATTTGAACTGCGGTCTGGCTGCGTTCGTACTCCAATACGTTCTTGAATGCGGCGATGGCCACGGCCAGCATGTCAATGTCCGGTTCGCGGGTTGTCAGGTGCTGGAGTGCGAGATTTGGTTTGGTGATCAGCCTAATCAGAGCATTACCTTGGTGGGCGGCTGTAAACTTCAGGAACTCATAAGCGATGCCGGCAATCACCGGCAACAGAACCAGGCGCGAAAGAATGCGCGGGATGAGGTCAAGCGGCGGCAAAAGACTGTAGACCAGAATGGAAATCACGACCACGCTCAGCAGAAATGCCGTGCCGCAGCGGGGATGTTCCAGGGGGTAACGTGCCACAGACGCCGGTGTCAGTTCAGCCCCGGCCTCGTAGGCGTTGATGGTCTTGTGTTCCGCCCCATGGTAGCCGTAGAGGCGTTTGACATCGCTCATCAGGCCGATCGCCCAGATGTAGCCGATTAGTAGGATAAGGCGAATGGCGCCTTCGATGAAGTTAACGGCCACGGAAGAGTCCTGAAGTCCAGCGACCCGTTCGATGAGATGAGCCAAGAAAGTCGGCAATACAAAGAACAGCAGAACGGAGAGAGAAAGTGAGAAGGCGACCAGGGTCCATTGCACCGGGCCTTCGAATACCTTTTCCGGGTTTCCATCGGCATCTTTGTTGGCTTCTTCCTGGAGGGCAACTTCGGCCGAGAAGAGCAGGCTTTTGATCCCGAGGCCGAGCGCATCCCATAGTAAAGTAAGGCCGCGCAAAAACGGGATTTTGGCCAGACGGCCGCCATAGATGCGGGTGTCGAGCGGCTCAGTGTGGACGACAATGTTCCCCTGGGGATCGCGAACAGCTACGGACAGGGCGCGCGACCCGCGCATCATAACGCCCTCAATGACGGCCTGCCCGCCATAGTTAACCGACGTAAATTGAACAGGTGTGGGGGAATCCCCGTTTGCCGAAGGTTGATTCATCAACATTGATACAATTGTACCTTGCCCGGGAGACTCCGACTATGGAATGCCCGGTATATTGAACGGACGTTAACTCAGATAAGGGCGATTATGATGAGCAGAATCCA
>JAACJX010000331.1 GCA_014237545.1 Ardenticatenia bacterium
AAACAGTTCGAGCGGTCAGTGGAGGGGACGGTCGAATCGGTGGATTTGCGCTTTCTCTCCGTGCGGGCGCGTACAGGCGAGCTGACTTCCATTCCGTTCGGCGATCTGCGCATCTTTCGCAACTACAGCCGGGGGGACTTCATCGGCGTTTATGCCGCCTTCCCTGTCGCCGCGGGCGATCTGAGCCGGGCTGTCGAGCTGCTCATGGAGCTTGCGCCACAGTCAATGGAACTGGTGCCGCAACTCCTCGAACCCTGGCAGCCGATGGGACTAGACAGCGTTCTGGGTGCGACCGTCGACATATTTTTGTTTGGCAAGACGAAGGAGGAGTGGGAGGATGACCTGCAATTGGCCTTACACGCCGTCGTCCGCGAGCGNTTCGANGCGGCCGGCATCCCGCTGCAGGGCAAGGAGCAACAAAGCAAATGAAGCGTCGATTATTACTGCTGGTTTTGCTCCCGGTGTTGTTGATTGTGGGGCTGAGCGCGCTGGCCGTTGGCATCCTGCGAGCGGCGAACATCAATGACGTGACGTTATTCGAGTCGATTATGGGCCCCTCGCCGGCGGCCCAGGCGTTTATCGAATACCTGCCCCTGTTCCGCTTGCCTCTGCAACTCGTCTTTGTGGTCGTGATCTTTATCCTTGCCTGGCTGGTCAGTCGCGACAGCCATCGGCTCGCCGGCTGGCTCTTGCGGGCGGCGCGCTATGATACGGGCCGGCTGGCTCCCATTCCAGCCACCGGCGCGAGCGATGAGCCTGGTTCTCTGGCCGGCCGCCGCCGNGAGACGGTGCAGCAGTTGCTCTCCGGTTTCATCAATTTCGTCGCCTTCACCGTCGCCTTTCTCTTGGCCGCCGGGCAGTTCTTCAGCCTGTCGAACNTGGCGATCATCGCCACCGTGGCTACCAACGCCTTCGGTTTTGCCGCTCGCGACTACATNGGCGACATGCTCAACGGCCTCAGCAANATNTTCGAGAANCGCTTCAACGTCGGNGANAACGTGCAGATCTTCCGCGTGGGCGACAAGCTGGAGGGGGTCATCGANCACATNACCGTCCGCACCCTCAGCATNCGCACGCGAACGGGTGAACTNATCAACGTGCCGCAGGGNGANGTTCGCACGCTGCTCAACTACACGCGCGGCAGCTATTCCGGGGTNGACGTGATCGTCAGGGTCTCGGCCGCCGACCTGCCGCGGGCAATGGTNGAGTTGCTGGCTNTGGCCCAGGAGGCNCCNGCGCTGNTACCGGANTGCATCGCGCCGTGGACGCTCGTNTCGCGCGACGGCACGCTGGGNAGCGCGGCCGAAATTCGCGTGCACGCGCGAGCGGAATACGGCCACGGCGCGGGCTTGCGGTTGNGGATCATGATGCTGGCCGAAGAGCGCCTCTCGGCGGCTGGAATTCCGCTGGCCTAAAGCAATGAATTGGTCACGGATTGAACACGGATAAAGACGGATGAAACGAATTGGGTCGTTAAAACCGTTCCATACCTGGCGGCTCGNGTTTAATTGTTGATCATGACTCAAGAGGAGGCGACGTCCGGACCGGCCGGGGCGCGGCGGTTGTGCTCCATCCAGCGCGCGGCAAAATCGACCAGCGGGCGCTGCGGCATCAGGCGGCTTAGCCCCTTCCCCACCATTCCTACGCGAGCCAGCCCCGTCTTTCTCTCGAACGCTTCGCCGATGGCCGGAAAGTCCTCGTCGTTGAGGGCGATATCGCGCAGCGACACCCACTCGCGTCGGCCGTCGACCAGCACCGGCGCGCCGTTGACTTCCTCTAGCTTGCCGGGAAAATCGGCCCGATACTCCGCCAGGTGGAGCGACGTGTTGTTCTGGTGGCCCACACCCANCAACAGCACCCACGCGTCCAGATCGTAGAGGCGNGCCAGGGGGGACTGCTCGCCCAGGATGTAGTCGAGGGCGTGGTTAGAGGTGATAAAATCGGCATTGGGCCCTTTAGCCGCGAAGGAGACCTGAGGGTGGCCGCTGCGCACCACGCCACGGCCGCGNCGGAAGGTCTCCGGAATAGCGCCCATCCCCCGCGTCGGAGTCAGATCGGGGTCGTAGGCGGGCATCGTGTCGCGGATGGTTTGCCACCACGATTCCGGGACGGGTGGGTTGCGCCACAAGGCTGGGTCGGACAGGTCAGACGAATGAGCCGGCATGACCAGCGTCCCATGGCGCCCCAGCACCAGTTCCAGAGCCAGGATGACCGCCACCGGCCCGCCGGAAATCCAGCCGAGGGCCTTGAGGGAGGAATGGACGAGGACGGTGGATCCGGGCTGCAAGCCGAGAGCCAGCAGATCGGCGCGCAGTGATTCGATGGTCCCAGGCGGTCCTTCACTGGCCCGGTCAATGGCCGTTGCTTCCCCCGAGGTGTCCATGCTCAATCCTGCCCGTGGCTCGCCGTTAGTCCGTCGCGATTCGATCGTAGGCGCGCAGCGTGCGCAACTTNCGCANGGTGAGGATNCCCCGCCATTCGCGCNCGGCCGCGGCCCAGGCATCGGCGTCGACNAAATCCCAGGACCAGTTNGGCGCCCAACTGCCGTCCGGCTGCTGTTCGTCGATGAAATAATCGAGATTGGCGTCGATCAAGTCTTGTTCGAACACGCCGGCCAGAGCGGAGCCGGGGAAGTAGACCGCCTGTAATGGCTGGAAGCCATACGCCGGCCACTTCGCGGGGTCCGTCTCCACCGAATGCGGCAATGCCCGCCGGAGTTTGTCGAGGATGCTCTCGAAATGCTCGCGCGGCAAGCCATCGGTCTCCAGCAGATCGATGAAGCACAACAAGTCGTGCATCTCCATCCGCTGCGAGTAGCGCATCAGATCATCGACAAGAGCCTGGCGCGCCCCTTCGGCGAACGGCGACGGGGAGAGGCGGCTGTATTGCTGCANGTAGGCGACGACGGACGCGCGCGGATTGGCCCAGAAGCCGCGGAAATTTTCAGCCGAATCGGCATAGCTCCACCATGGCGCATGGGGCGCGTCCTCGATCTCCGGCGGCACGATAGGCCAGCGCTCGGTGTCGACGTCATAGGCCTCGATCAGGTAGCCAAGAGCCGCCGGCAAGCCCGGCGTGTCCTCGTTTGCTCGCACGCGACGCAATATGTCCATCGCCGTTACCGTGCCGATAACCGATGACGTCGTCGAGCGTATGTCCGGCTCGATGCCGTGGCCGAAGCCGCCGTCGGGGTTCTGATAGGGGACCAGCGCAGCGAGGACGGCCGTGCGGCTGCCCTTCTCGAAATAGTAGGCGAACAGCGCACGCTCGAGGGGGCGCGCTTGCTCGCGCATGAACTGCGCGGCGCGCTCATACGCTGCCCGGCTCAACAGTTTCGCCATAATCTCTCCTTCGCGACAATTCGAGAACCGATCAGGGCACGCGAGGCACCCAGATGGCTCGGCCGGCGGCCAGCGCGCCCGGATTGGCCTTCTGCAAGATAGCCGGCGTCGTTTGGTAGCGCGCCGCCAGCGAGTCCCACGAGTCACCCGCGACAACGGTGTAGCTGACGACGCACGGCGGGCCGACGATCCGCCCCTGGCTGCCGATGTTGGGTACGGTCAGGATCCAGCCGGGCAGGATGTAGTCCGGGTTGGGAAGGTAATTGGCGTTGAGGACCGAGCTATAGGCGGTGCCGTAGCAGCGGGCGATCTGCAACACCCACTCGCCACGGGACACAACGTGGCGGACCGTCGCGCCGGGAACCAAGCCGGAAGGTGGCGTGGCTGTGGCCGTGGGGGCCGGAACGGTCGTCGCTGTAGCGCCGGGGACGGTCGTGGCGCCGGGGACGGTCGTGGCGCCGGGGACGGTCGTGGCGCCGGGGACAGTCGTGGCGCCGGGGACGCTTGTCGCGTTCGGATCCGTCGTGACGGCAAGCGTTGGCGTCGCGCCGGGCACTGTCGTGGCGTTGGGGTCGGTGGTCGGGATGATAACCGTGGCGTTGGGGTCAGTGGTGGGCGCGGTC
>JAACJX010000333.1 GCA_014237545.1 Ardenticatenia bacterium
AAGCTGAGCGCGGGCCGGATCACGGCGAGCACGAATGAAGTGAAGCTCACGCTGACGGCGCCGTTCACGGCGGCGGAGGAGTCGTTCTGGATTTCATTGGTGGGCCGCGCGCGGGTGGATGGCACCGCCGACGCGCCGGGCTCGGTGGGCATCGCCATCAGCGTGGGGGTTGAGGCGGGGGCGGCCAGCGGCGGGGCCAAGAAATACAGCCTCGGCTCGGTGCTCAACCACGTGCTGCTGCACCAGTCGGTCATCGGCCTGGAGGCGCTGGAGCAGTTCGAGATGGCCGGCGAATACCCCGATGTCATCATCGGCTGCACCGGCGGCGGGTCGAATTTCGCCGGGTTCGCCTTCCCGTTCGTCCACAAGAACCTGACCGAAGGCAAAACGACACAGGTGATTGCCGCCGAGCCGGCCGCCTCACCCAGCCTGACCAAGGGCGTCTATGCCTTCGACTACGGCGACACGGCGCAGATGGCGCCGGTGGTCAAGATGCACACGCTCGGCCACACGTTCATCCCGCCGGGCATCCACGCCGGCGGCCTCCGCTACCACGGCATGGCTCCGCAGATCAGCGCGCTGGTCGACAGCGGCCACATCGAGGCGCGGGCGGTGAAGCAACTGGACACGTTCAAGGCCGCGCTGACCTTCATTCGCGCCGAGGGGATCATCCCCGCGCCGGAGTCGACCCACGCCATCAAGGTGGCCATCGACGAGGCGCTGGCGGCCAGGGAGCGCGGCGAAAAGCGGGTGGTGGCGTTCAACCTGTCCGGCCACGGCCATTTCGACATGGCCGCCTACGAGGCGTACCTGCACGGCCGGCTGGAGGATTACGAGTATCCGGCCGAGGCGGTGGCGGAGGCGTTGCAGCATCTGCCGCAGGTGTAGTGACGATTTACGAACGACGAGTGACGAGTTCGGAACTGACCTACTATTCACTGGATACTGTCCACTGGATACTGGATACTTAAACACTATGATTCTAGATTCAACCCGAGTAACCTACGCGCCCACCCTTGACGAATTTCGCTCCCTGGCCGCCGGGCCGGCCAACCTCATCCCCGTGACGCGGGAGTTCGCCGCTGACCTGGAGACGCCGGTGTCGGTCTACCTGAAGCTGATGGACGAGCCGGGCGCGTCGTTCCTGCTGGAGTCGGTCGAGGGCGGCGAGCAGGTCGGCCGCTACTCGTTCGTCGGCGTCAACCCGCGGGCGACGATTGCCCTGCGCGGGCAGATGGTGGAGACGAGCAGGGGGGAAGGGGAGCAGGGGAGCAGGGGAGAGCGCCCCTACCCCCTTTCTCCCTCTCTCCCTTTCTCCCCTGCTTCTCGCGAACTGGCCGAGGGCGAGGACATTCTCCACGTGCTGAAGGCCGAACTGGGGCGCTACCGGGCGGCCGATCTGCCGGGGCTGCCNCGCTTCGCCGGCGGCGCGGTCGGCTANCTGGGCTANGACGTNGTNCGNTTCTTCGAGAAGCTGCCNGANANNNCCGCGCCCATCGGNGNGGNNGNAGAGGGCGGGTTTGCAANCCCNCCCNTACCCGGANGCCATCTTCCTGNTGGCCGACACGCTGGTNGTCTTCGACCANGCCCGCCACCGNCTCATCCTGCTGGCCAACGCCCACGTCGAGGGNGAAGAAGCCGACGTCGANGCGGCCTACGTCGACGCGCTGCGGCGCATCGACCGGCTGGCCGAGAAGCTGCTGCGNCCGCTGCCGGCCGTGCCCACCCGCCGCTGGGGCGCGACCCACGGCAACGGCCAGGAGATCGAGGCCAACATGAGCCGCGAGCGGTACGAGGCCATNGTCCGCGAGGCNAAGGAGCACATCGCCGCCGGCGACATCTTCCAGGTCGTGCTGAGCCAGCGCTTCAGNCGCCGGACGAGCGCCCATCCGTTCGCCGTCTACCGGGCGCTGCGGATGCTGAACCCGTCGCCCTACATGTTCTANTTCAACTTCGCGCCGCTTGATATGCAGGTGATCGGCGCGTCGCCGGAGATGCACGTGCGGCTGGAGGACGGCGTGGCCAGCGTGCGGCCCATCGCCGGCACGCGGCGGCGCGGGGCCACCCCGGCCGAAGACGCGGCGCTGGCGACGGAGCTGCTGGCCGACCCCAAGGAGCGGGCCGAGCACGTGATGCTGGTCGACCTGGGGCGCAACGACATCGGCCGCGTCAGCGAGTACGGCTCGGTCCACGTGCGCGACCTGATGACTGTGGAGCGGTATAGTCACGTCATGCACATCGTCAGCCAGGTAGAGGGGCGCATCCGGCCCGGGCTGGACGCCTACGACCTGATGCGAGCCACCTTCCCGGCNGGCACGGTCAGCGGCGCGCCCAAGGTGCGGGCGATGGAGATCATCGAGACGCTGGAAGGGCAGCGGCGCGGCCTCTATGCCGGGGCAGCGGGTTACTTCAGCTATGACGGCAGCATGGACACCTGTATCGCCATTCGCACGATGGTGATGCAGGGCGATCAGGTGTCGGTTCAGGCCGGCGCGGGCATCGTCGCCGACAGCGACCCGGCGGCCGAGTATCAGGAGTGCGTCAACAAGGCCAGCGCGCTGCTCGTGGCCGTGGCGCGGGCGGAAGCGGGAACTTTATAGTGGCGAGTGGCGAGTGACGAACGACGAGTTAAGAACGATATCTTCACTCGTAACTCGTAACTCGTAATTCGTAACTCGGAGACATATGAATAAAAAACGTGTTTTTAGTGGTATTCAGCCGACGGGCAACATTCATCTGGGCAATTATCTGGGCGCGGTTCGCAACTGGGTGCGGGAGCAGGCGGAGAAGGTCAACTACTTCTGCATCGTCGACCTGCACAGCCTGACCGTGCCGCAGGACCCCGACAACCTGCGCTTCCAGACGCGGTCGCTGGCGGCGCTCTATCTGGCCTGCGGCATCGACCCGCAGGTGAGCACCATCTTCATCCAGAGCCACGTGGCGGCCCACACCGAAGGCTGCTGGCTGCTGAACTGTATCACCCCGCTCGGCTGGCTGCAGCGGATGACCCAGTTCAAGGACAAGAGCGCCAAGCAGGAGAGCGTGCTGACCGGCCTGCTCGATTACCCGGTGCTGATGGCCGGGGACATTATCTTCTACGACGCCGACGAGGTGCCGGTGGGCGAGGACCAGAAGCANCANGTGGAGCTGGCCCGCGACATCGCCCAGCGGTTCAACGCCCTCTATGACCGGGAGTTCTTCGTCGTGCCGCAGCCGGTCATCCCCAAGGTCGGGGCGCGGGTCATGGGCCTCGACGACCCGACGGTCAAGATGTCGAAGAGCCTGAGCGACAAGCGCGGCCATGCCATCCGCCTGCTCGACGAGCCGGACGAGATCCTGTACGCCTTCAAGCGGGCCGTCACCGACAGCGGCCGCGAGATTCGCTTCTCCGACGACCCGGAGAAGGCCGGCGTGAACAACCTGCTGGGCATCTACCAGGCCATCACTGGCCAGGATAATGCCGCCGTGGAGGCCGACTTCGCCAGCGCGCGCGGCTACGGCGACCTGAAGGTGCGCGTGGCCGAGGTGGTCATCGAGACGCTGCGGCCGATTCAGGCGCGCTACAAGGGGCTGATGGACGACACGGCCGAACTCGACCGGCTGCTGGCCTATGGCGCGGAGCAGGCGCGGGCGGTGTCGCAGCCGAANGTGGACGAGATGAAGCGGATCATGGGGCTGGTTGTNCCGGGCTGATGGGCGGCCGGGCNACNNCGGCNGCCNCTGTCACNCGTCGCCGAAGTGGCCCAGCGGGCCGTGCCCCGCGCCCAGCCGCCAGCCGGCCCCGCGCCGGATGGCGGCGTGGGTGAAGGCCTGCGCCTGGCGGATGGCGTCGAGCCAGTCGCGGGCCATTGCATGGCTCAGCGCCCGGTAGGCGCAGATGGCAGCCGAGAGGGTGTCGCCGCTGCCGTGGGTGTTGATCGTGTCGATTCGCGGCTGCGGCAGTTCGGTCCACTCGACGCCGTCCCAGTAGGCGTCGACAATTTCCTCGCCCCGCCGCAGCCCTTTGACCAGGACAGGCGGCGACAGACCGCGGGCCACCGCCGGAAGACCCGTTGGAGTGCTCGCCTGTGGTCCGTCGTCTGTCGCCCAGAGCAGCGCCGCCTCGGCCAAATTGGGCGTCACCAAATCGGCCAGCGGGAATAGCCGTTCGCGATAGGCGGCCGCGACCTCCGGTCCGAACATCGCCTCGCCGCGGTGATTGACGAGGACGGGGTCAATGACAATGATGGGTGGCCGATACCTCTGAGGTTTGCGGAAAACCTCAGAGGTCTTCCAGTAGGCCAAGCGACCGGCCACCGCCTCGATGATATCCACGCGGCCGAGGAAGCCAGTCTTGATCGCCGCCGCGCCGTAGTCGGACAGGACGGCGTCGATCTGCGCCGCGACCATCGCCGGCGACAGGTAGTGGACTTGACTGACCGCCACGCTGTTCTGCGCCGTGACGGCGGTGATGGCGCTCATCCCGTAAGCGCCCAGCGCCGCCCACGTCTTGAGGGCGGCCTGCGCGCCGGCCGCGCCGCCGGAGTCGGAGCCGGCGATGGTGAGGAGGGGGAGGGGCTGGTCA
>JAACJX010000531.1 GCA_014237545.1 Ardenticatenia bacterium
GCGTAAAGCGCTGCCCGAGTTCGGGCACTTCCACCTGCGGGAATCCGAGCTGGACGCGCAGCCTCTCGGCCAGCGAAAAGGCCGCGTCCGGCTCGCCATGAACCAGAAATGTCTGGCGTGGCGGCCGCTTCAGGTGGCTGGCCCACTCAAGCAGCTCTGAACGGTCGGCGTGGCCGCTCATGCCGCTCAGGCTCTCCACCCGCGCCCGCATATCGTAATCCTCGCCGAAAATCTTGATNCGCTTGTGGCCCTCCACAATTCGCCGGCCGAGCGTGTTCGGCGCCTGGAAGCCGGTGATCAGGACGGTNTTNCGCCCATCTTCGACGTTGTTCTTCAGGTGGTGCAGGATGCGNCCGGCTTCGGCCATGCCGCTGGCGCTGATGATGACCGCCGGNGTTTTGATGAAGTTGAGCGCCTTCGATTGCTGGGCGGAGCGCGTGTAGCTCATCANGTGAAAGCCGAACGGATCNTGGTCGCGGTCGGTCATCATCACCTCGGCCGTTTCCTCGTCATANGCTTCTGGATGGGCGCGNAAAATGCTCGTGGCNTCGATNGCCAGCGGGCTATCGACGTAGACCGCTAGATCNCGCGGCAGGTCGCCCGCNTCCACCAGGTTGTTGAGCCGGTAGACCANCTCTTGCGTCCGCCCGATGGCGAAGGCCGGAACGATNACCTTGCCGCCGCCCTTCACNGTTTCGCGGATNATGTCNTCGAGCATGTGGTCCGTGTCTTCGTCATCNGGGTGNTCGCGATTGCCGTAGGTGCTTTCCAGGATGAGGATGTCGGCCTCGTCGAGGAAGACGGGATCTTTAAGGATGGGGCGGTTGGCACGGCCGAGATCGCCGCTGAAGACCAGGCGCTGCGACGGTCCACCCTCCTTGTCCTCGATGTCGAGCACGACGATGGCCGAGCCCAGCACGTGGCCGGCATCGTAGAACGTGAGAGTGATGCCGGGCGCCAGACGGTAGGGTCGCTCGTAGCCGATGCTGAGAAATAGTTTCAGACTGGCCAGCGCGTCGGCCATCGTGTAGATCGGCTCGAGGGGCGGCAGGTCGTTGCGCCGGCGTTTCTTGTTCAGGAATTCGATGTCCNATTCCTGNATCTTGGCGCTATCCCGCAGCATGATNTTGCACAGATCNCGCGTGGCGAAGGTNGTGATGATGTCGCCGTTGAAGCCGTTTTTCACCAGGTTNGGGATGTTGCCGCTGTGNTCGATGTGAGCATGGGAGAGTACGAGCACGTCCACGGTTCGGGCGTCNAAGGGCAGGTGGCGATTGCGATCCTTNCTTTCCTGNCGCGGCCCTTGGTAGAGGCCGCAGTCGAGAAGGATGCGGTAGCCGTTGACGTCGAGCAAGTGCTGCGAGCCAGTGACTGTTCTGGCTGCCCCGTAGAAAGTAATCTCCATTTTNATGNTCCTCCATAAGCGCCGCCCGGCTATGCGGCCGGCTTGCGCGCCGGTCAGAGNTGGCGCAGTATTTCTTGGCCATAAGTTGCCAGCCGCCACGGCCCCATGANGTTGAGCGTCTCNAGGTCGGCCAGCGTGTGNGGGTTCGTNTCGGCGATGGCCCAGAGCGCGTCNCGGCTCAGGACGACGTCGGACTCNACGCCCCGAGCCTGAGCGCGTGTCTTGCGCCAGCGGTGAAGGCGATCGTACCGGTTCAGGACGTCGTCGGGCGGCCGCGGNGATCTGGGCGGCGGCTTGGGGTACTCGGCGAGGCGGGACGAGGCGATGATATCCAGAATCGCCTGGCCGTAGCGGCTCTGTTGTCCGCCCGACATGCCGTGGATGCCGTCCAGATCGCTAGCGCGTTGCGGCAACTTTTCGGCCAGTTCCAGAAGCGTCCNGTCGCCGAATATCTTGAAGTGGGGGATATTGCGGCGCTTGGCCTCGCGGTCGCGGAACAGGTAGAGCCCGCGCAACACCGATTGCCTCTCCGGCGAAAGGTCGAACGCGCCATTAATGTGCCAGAACCCATCGGGGTCGAAGCCGTTGTTCGGCAGGCGGACNCGGGCNTGTTCCTGGAAGGTCTCAAGCGCTTCTTCCCAAAGGCCGGCCGCCTCGAGTTCGGCCGCCAGCCGGTCGCGCAAGGTCAGCAGGTAGTGAGTGTCTGTTTGTGCGTAGGCCAGTTCGGCGGTCGAGAGCGGCCGCTTGCACCAGTTGGCCTTCTGGAACCGTTTGCTGGTGCTGACGCCGAAGAACTTCTCCAGCAAGCTGGCCAGGCCCATTTGCGGATAGCCCAGCAGCCGCACGGCCCACATCGTGTCGAACAGGTTGTTCAGGTGCCAGCCATAATCGCGCCGCATGAGGATGAGGTCATACTCGGAGGCGTGGAATACCTTTTCCACGCGGGGGTCGGCGATGATCTCGCCCAACTCGCTCAAATCCAGTTGCTGAATTGGATCGATGATATAGTCGGCGCTGGCCGTCGAGATCTGGATCAGGCAGACCCGTTCCCGGTAGGCAAACATGCTGTTGGCCTCCAGGTCAATGGCCAGGCGCGGCGCGGCTCGCAAGTCGCGCAGACAGGCCTCCCATTGGGCTGGTTTGGCCACGTAGTGGAACGGGGCGAGCGCGGGTGATGAATTATTTTTGCCCGGCGTCATATTGTTGATACCACTCCCAGAAGCGCCGCACCCCTTCGGGCACGGACACGCGTGGATTGTAATCCAGCAGGCGACGCGCCTTGCCGATGTCGGCCTCGTTGCGGACAAAGTCAGCCGCCAGGCGAGGAGTCGGCACGACGTTGGCCTTGCGCCCGCTCAATTCTTCCATGATCTCGACAAAATCCCGCAGCAGCACCGGTTCGCCGCGGCCGAGGTTAATGATCTCATAGCCCAGCGGGCGGTCGAGCGCGGCGACGATGCCACTGACGGTGTCATCAACAAATGTCCAGTCGCGATACATCTGTCCATTGTCGTAGAGGGGGATCTCTCGGCCTTTCATCAGGCTGTCGGCCAGAAGATAGGCCATCATATCCGGCCGGCCGTTCGGGCCGTAGACGGTGAAAAAGCGCAGAACAGTGAAGTTCTGGCCGAACAGGTAATGATAGGTGTANCCGAGGATTTCGGCCGCGCGTTTGGCGGCGGCGTAGGGCNGCAGCGGNCGATCGCACGGGTCTGTTTCCACAAACGGGACNTGNGTCGTGTTNCCATACACCGACGAAGTTGAGGCGAANACGAAATTGCCCACCTTGCCGTTGGCCCGCGCCGCGTCCAGCAGGTTCTGCGTGCCGTTTAGGTNGACGTTGACGTACAGGTCGGGCTGCTTGATGGCGTCGCGAACGCCGGCCATGGCCGCCAGGTGGGCCACGGCGTCAATTTGCTCGGCCGCGAAAAGATCGGACAGGGCCGCCCGGTCGCGCACGTCAGCCTCGATCATGCGGAAATTCGGATAGGCGTTCAGTCGTTTTTCGTTGGCGCGTTTGCGGGCCGGAGCGTAATAGTCATTGAAGTTGTCCAGTCCAATGACGCTATCCCCTCGCTGGCACAGCCGCTCGGCCAGATGGCTACCGATAAATCCGGCCGCGCCGGTAACAAGGATGTTCATACCGTGATGCTCTCTTCCTGTGCGGGGCGAATGTCTTCGATGACGAGTTGCAGGTTGGCGTTTCCTTGCCAGTGGTTGACGCCGAGGCGGTAGACTATGTCGGCATAGCGCGGCAGCTGCCCGGCCCACTCTCCCTGGCGAAAGGCGATCGCCGGATAGGCCTGCGACGGTCGCCGCTCCGGGCCGCCATAGCGGGCAGCACCATTGCGATGGGCATCCGTAACGTGGAGTTGCAGGTGGCTGCCGTCCGTGCCTACCGGCCGGTGGCTGACGACTTCCACGGCCCGGCTGAGCAACAGGGGCTGNGGATTCTGAAACCCCGTCGGCTCCAGTTGTTCCAGCGTCCCCTGCAAAGCCCAATCGATATCGCCCAGCGGCAGCGCGGCGTCGATGGCCAGGCTGGGGCGCAACTCTTGCCCGTCCAGCCAATCATCGGCAATCCGCGTGAGGCGTTCGACAAACTCCGGCACGTTTTCGTTGCGAATGGTGAACCCGGCCGCCTGCGCGTGGCCGCCGTGGCGAACCAGCAGGTCGGCGACTTCGTCCAGCGCCTTGGTGATGTGAAATTCGGGGATCGAGCGGCAGGAACCCCGGCTTTCCTCTTCGCCCTCTTCCATGATGATGGCCGGGCGGTAGTTTCGCTCCGCCAGACGGCTGGCGACGAGTCCGACGATGCCGGACTTGAATTCCGGGNTGGCGGCAATGATGATCGGCGCCTGCGGGTCCACCATCTGTTCGGCCAGCGCGCTCAATTGCCGCGTCAGGCTCTGTCGCTTGCGGTTCAGTTCGTCCAGTAATTGCGCCTGCTGGCGCGCNGTGACGGAGTTGGTCGAAATCAACAGACGCGCGGCGTCATACGCGTGGGCCAGACGTCCGGCGGCGTTGATGCGCGGGCCNAGCGAGAAGCCGATGCTCTCCGCGCTCAGCTGCCCCGGCGCCAGGCCGCTGACGTTCAGCAGGGCCGCGATACCCGGCCGGCGGACTTCCCGCAACACGGACAGCCCCTCGGCCACCAGCTTTCGATTTTCACCCAANAACGGGGCCAGGTCGGCCACTGTGCCGATCGCCACCAGATCGAGCAGGTTCGATTCGTCGCTGGTGACGAGGTCCGGCGCGAACTGGCGCACTGCCTGGGCCAACTTGTAGGCGATGCCCACGCCGGCCAGCATCCGCTCCGGGTAAGTGGAGTCTATGCGCTTGGGGTTGATGACGGCCACGGCCGCCGGCAATTCCCGCCCCAGGCTGTGATGGTCGGTGATGATCAGGTCGAGGCCAATCGATCGGGCNAAGGCTGCTTCCACCGGCGAGCGGATGCCACAGTCGACGCTGATCACCAGCGCCGCGCCCTTGGCTTTCAAAGACGCCAGCGCATCCAGGTTTAGTCCATAGCCCTCGTCCACCCGGTCGGGAATATAAGGGACGACCAGGCGGCGGTCATCGGTCATAGCCCGCAATGCCTCGGTTAGCAGCACCGTGGCGGTGACGCCGTCGGCATCGAAGTCGCCATAGATGACGATCATTTCGCCCGCGCGCAAGGCGCGGGCGATGCGCGCGACGGCGGGCTCCATGTCGGCCAGGGCGAAGGGATCGCGCGATTCCAGGTAATGATTGGCGAGGAATGAGTGAACCTGTCCCGGCTGCGTCAGGCCGCGATTGTAGAGGATCTGCCGNAATACGGGATGNACGGCGTCGTCGGCCGCGTGCAACGGCGAATCCGCCGGTACTTCCGGAGCCACTTGCCAGCGGTATTCGCGCAAGGTTGCGGGACGTGTCATATGAGTAAATGGTAGCACGGGCGACGATTATTCTCAAACCCAGGCGCTCAGCAGCTGATATTCATATTTGGTGCTAGGGTAGGGTAGGGACTATACTCACGTTGGAATTTCTGCTGTCCGGGCTAATGAGTAATTTGATCAATCGATCCCAAAAATCGACTATGGAGCATCTGACCCANGCAAAAGTCGAGTTCTTGCCGGCCATCAAGCAATGGGGAACTCTGACCGTGCGCTCGATACAGGATGCCCTGGCTCCGGAATCCCAACTGATCGCCTCATCAATCGGGTACTACACGTTGTTCTCCGTCTTCCCCCTGGCGCTGCTCGTCGTCGCCATCGCCAGCAACTGGCTAGNTCCGATACTCGCCGAAACTCGCATTGTGGCCGAGATGGAGTTCATCGTGCCCGGCCTGGAGACGCTATTGGGCGAAAACCTTCAGAACCTGGTTCGCGCGCGCGGGCCCATCACCGGCGTGGCGGCGCTTATGCTGCTCTGGTCGGCGTCCAGCGTGTTCAATGTCATGACGCGGGCCATGGATCGGATCTGGGGCGCGGACATCAACCACCGGCGGTCGGTATGGCGCCACCGCACGCTGGCCGTGGTCATGGTGCTGATTATCACGATGTTGCTCCTCGTGGCCTCGTCAATAGAAGGCACAATCCTGACCATCATCAATAGCCTGACGCCGACGGTCTTGAAGGGCATCGGCCCCTTCACGACGCGCTTTTGGGCCATCTTTCTGAATGTTCTCCTGTTCACCTTGCTCTATTACTTCGTGCCCCACGTCAAGGTCGGCTGGCGCGAAGTNATGCCGGGGGCCATCATGGCCGGCATCATGTGGCATTTCGCCAAGCAATTGTTTCTGTACTTCGTGGGCACGTACCTGTCGCGTTCGAACCTCGTCTACGGTTCGGTCGGGACGATCATCGCCTTCCTCACCTGGACCTATATCAGCAGCCTGATCCTCCTGTTTGGGGCCTACCTCAATCGCTACGCCGCGGCCTACCGCCAATTGCAAACGTCGGCGGCCATCACCGCGGCCGAGTAATCGCCTCTCTCACTTGACACGCATTGCCTTCTCATTAAAATAGAACATATGAGCTATCCTTGGATCAGAGCCAGTGAAATCGGAGAATACGTCTACTGCCGGCGCTCGTGGTGGTTGCGCCGCGTGCGGGCTGTGGCATCCAGCAACGTCACGCAGATGCGCGCCGGCGCGCAATACCATCAACGCCACGGCCGTCTCGTCGCGGGGTCGGTCTGGCTGCGGCGGCTGGCCTACGTGGCCCTGTTTTGCGCCGTGGCCATGCTAGTCTTCGAATTGCTGTCCAGTTAGTGGGCCGGCGCGAGGAAGATACCTGATGGGTGAGACGATGGCGATGAGTGGTCTGCCACTGATACTGGTGCTGTTTCTGCTTTTTTTGGCGGCGGNGCTGTGGTTCCGCGGCCGCGATATGCGCCAGGAGAGCGGCCTGCCCGCCGGCAACGTCATCTATACCGATACCGGCACCTGGCGGGCCAACAACAACGTCCTCCACGCCTCACAGTACCGCCTTGTCGGCAAGCCGGATTACCTGGTGGAGCAACACGACGGGGCCATTATCCCGGTCGAAGTAAAATCCGGCCTTGCGCCCGATACNCCGTGGGNCGGCCAGGTGCTGCAACTGGCCGCCTATTGCTTGCTGGTGGAGGCCAACTATGGCGTGCGACCGCCCTATGGCATTCTCCAGTATAGAGACCGCGCCTTCGCGGTTGACTTCACTGACGACCTGGAGGCCGATTTACTTGATGTGCTCGACGAAATGCGAGCCACCCGCGAGGAGTTCGACCCCGAACCCGACCACGCCGNGCGGCGACGCTGCGCCGCCTGCGGCGTGCGCGAGGCCTGCGACCGCCGGCTGGCCTGATCACTCCCTCGTTTCCGCCCTCGCACGTTTCCCAATCCTCTTTTCCCGGTATAATTAACCGATTTACACCGCCGACAGGCAAGTTTATTGCGCCTGTCTCTTGTGGAGGCTACCTTGTTGAAACAAATTCAGCGGCTAACGGGCATGCATGACGTCCTGCCCGATGACCGCCGCTATTGGGACGCCATCATCACCGCCGCCGAAAGCCTCGCTCGTCGCTATGGCTTCCAACGCATTGACACGCCTATCATCGAGGCGACCGAGTTGTTCGTGCGCGGCGTGGGCGAAGGCTCCGATTTCTTCGTGCAGAAGGAGATGTATACCATTCCGGAGAGCGATGGCAGCAGCATCACCCTCCGGCCGGAGTTCACCGCCGGGTTCGTGCGCGCCTANATCTCCAACGGCATGCACAACTGGCCCCAGCCGGTGAAGCTCTACACCATTGGCCCCAGCTTCCGGCGCGAGCGCCCGCAGGCGGGCCGCCTCCGCCAGCATAGTCAGTTCAACTGCGAGATCCTGGGCGAAGAAGACCCAGCGGCCGACGTCGAGGCGATGATGCTGGCCATGAACCTTTATCGCGAACTGGGCTTCAAAGGGCTGGCGTTCCAGCTCAATAGCACCGGCTGCCCGGTGTGCAAACCGGGCTACATCGAAAAGCTGGTAGCCTACCTGAACGAGCACTACGACAAGCTGGCCGACATCGACAAGGAGCGCCTGACCAAAAACCCGTTGCGCGTGCTGGACAGCAAAGCGCCCGGCATGGACGACCTGCTGGCCGGGGCGCCGCACATCGCCGATCACCTGTGCGACGACTGCCGCGAGCACTTCGCCGACGTCCGCGGGATGCTCGACGCGCTGGACCAATCCTACACCATCAACTTCCGTCTGGTGCGCGGCATCGACTACTATACCAAGACGGTCTTCGAGGTGTGGCAGGAAGGCATTGGCGCGCAGGCGGCGCTGTGCGGCGGCGGCCGCTACGACGGTCTGGCCGAGGATATTGGCGGTTCGCCGACCCCCGGCGTCGGCTTCGGCAGCGGTATCGAGCGGATCGTCCTGGGCATGAAGGAGCAGGGAGTGGAATTGCCGGAAACCGCCCCACTGCCCGTGCTCGTGGTTCATTTTGGCGGGNCGACGAAAATCGCCGCCGTNCAGACGGTNTTTCGCTTGCGCGAGGCNGGTATCGGNGCGCGATTGGCCTTCTCCCGCCGCGGCCGCAGCATGAANAGCCAGATGNGCGAGGCGGACCGTCACCAGGCGCGTTATGTNCTGATCATGGGTGACAACGAGCTGGCCCAGGGCGTCGTGGCCGTGAAACCCCTTGTCGATGGCGAAGAGCAGGCAACCGTCCCCCTGGAGGAGATCGTTGCCTGGCTGCAAGGACGCCTGGTCTTATGATCGGCTGCCTGATCGACCGTCCCGCTCCCCTTCGTCTGGCGTAAAGAAACAGTCATGAATCTTATCGGCATCCTGGAGCAACCCCGCATCCCTGAATCCGCCCCATTGGGCAAAGAGGTGCGCGATTGGCTTGCGGCTCGCGGCGTGCCATCCTGGACGGCCGCGCCGGTTGAAGATGAAGACCTCAACGCCCCGCTGGAGGGCACGTCATTGCTCATCGTNCTGGGGGGCGACGGGTCTACGCTCCGCGCGGCCCGCTGGTCGGTGCCNTATGGCATCCCGTTGTTCGTCATCAACGTCGGCCGGGTCGGCTTTCTGAGCGAGGCGACGCCCGAAAACTGGCCGGAGAAGCTGGAGCGGCTGCTGCGCGGCGAATACTGGATCGAGCGCCGGCTGCTGCTCCATGCCGAATTGTGGCGCGGCAACCAGCTCGTCTCGCCCTATACCGCGCTGAACGAGGTCGTCATCGGCCGCGGGGCGCAGGCGCGCGTCATTCATCTGCACCTGCGCGTCGATGGCGACCTGGTGACTACCTATATCGCCGACGCCTTGATCGTGGCCACGCCTACCGGCTCGACCGCCTACTCGATGGCCGCCGGCGGGCCGTTGATGCCGCCCCAGTTGCAAAACCTGGTCATTGTCCCCGTGGCCGCCCATCTGAGCCTCAATCGCTCGCTGGTGCTCCATGAGAACGCGCAGATATCAATCCGGGTGGAGATGAGCCACGAGGCGTTCCTGACGGCCGACGGGCAAAAGAGCACGCCCGTCCTCGATGGTGACGAGATCGTCATCACGAAGAACGACCGGGCGTGCAGCTTTGCCCGGGTGGAGAGCGCGGGCTATTTCTACCGGCGGCTGATGGGCCGACTGGGCTTCAGTTGGCCGCATCTGAGTATCGGTCCCAGCCGGGATGATAAAGTTTAGATTTCATTCATCTTGTTCTTCAGCGTGGTTAACCTAAATTGAGGAGAATCCCTTGAATATGGGCCGGATGAGGCCCGACATGCATCAAAACCGCTACATAACACTTTATGGCTATCAAAGAACCAAGATTACGTTCATTACTTACCCAGGCCGAGCGCAACGCCAGTTACGGCAAAAACGCGGCGGCCGAGACCATCTATCGCCAGATCCTGGACGAAGCGCCCAACGCCGAAGAGGCGTGGCTGGGCCTGGCGGAAGTGATCAATGATCCCGCCGAAAAGCGGGCTGCCTACGGGCGGGCGCTGGAACTCGAACCGGACATGCCGGCGGCGATTGCCGGGCTGGCAGTGCTCGACGGCCGGCCCATTCCGCCTGAGGTTGAAGTGGCGCTGGCCGCCGAAGCCGCCGCGGAGGCCGAGGCCCCGCGCCCCGCGCCCCTGCTTGTGGCCGAAAGCGAGCCGGAGGAGGGGCATGAGCCGGCCGCCTACGAGTTGGTCTGCTATCGCCACCCCGACCGCTCCACGTCTCTGCGCTGCTACAATTGCGACCGGCCCATCTGCATTAGCTGCGCCAACAAGACACCGGTCGGCTACATATGCCCCGAATGCCAGCGCGAGGCCGAGGACGCGTTTTTCAATAGCAAGCCACTGGACTACCTGATCGCTGTGCTGGTGTCGCTGCCCATCAGCCTGCTAGCCGGTTACCTGATGGTCAACTTCTTCAGCCGCGGGTTCCTGTTTTTCATCCTGATCTTTTTCATCAGCGGCGCGGTGGGCAGCTTCATCGGCCGCATCACCAAACGGGCGATCGGCGGCCGGCGCGGTCGCTACCTGCCCGGCCTGGTGGTGGCCATGATGATCCTGGGGGTGGCCATCCCCGCGCTGCCAATACTATTCGCAATCTTGACCGGCAACTTGGGTGGAGTATTGGCCTTGTTGGGGCCGGGGATATACCTTTTCGTCGGGGCCAGTGCCGCATATTGGCAAATGCGTTAATATTCGGGTGTCATGCTTTCGGAATTATACGTTCGCAACTTTGCGATCATCGACGAGCTGCGGCTGCAGCTGGATCCCGGTTTCAATGTCCTGACGGGCGAGACCGGNGCCGGTAAATCGATCATCCTCGACGCGGTCACGCTGGTGCTCGGCGGCCGCGCCGATTCGACCGTTATCCGCGCCGGCATGGACGAGGCCTACGTCGAGGCCACNTTTCAACTGGANTCGGGCCTNCAGGCGGAACTGAAACCCATCCTGGAGGCCGAGGGGNTNGACGAGGAAGGGGNGGAATACATCGTCCTGGCCCGCGAGATGCGCGCCAACGGCCGCAACATCTGCCGGGTCAACGGCCGTACCGTCAGCCTCTCCGTGCTGCGCCAGGTGGCCGACCCCCTCATCGATATTCATGGGCAGGGCGAGCACCTTTCTCTCTTGCGACCGCGCGCCCACCTGCCGCTGCTCGATGCCTTTGGCGGGCTGGCCGCCGAGCGCCGGGCGCTGGCGGCCGANGTCCACCACCTGCATGCCGTCCAGCGGGANCTGTCCGACCTNCGGCGCAGCAGCCGGGACATGGCCCAGCGCATNGAGATGCTGCAATTCAAGGCCCAGGAGATCGCCGCCGCCGCCCTGCAACCCGACGACGAGGAGACCCTGCGCGTCGAGCGCGTNCGGCTGGCCAACGCCGAGCAGTTGGGCCGTTTCGCCGGCGAGGCGATCGCCTTGCTCGCTACGGTCGATGAAGACCGGCCGTCGGTCGTCGATCTGTTGGGCCGGGTGGAGCATGACATGACCCAGTTGGCCAAGCTGGACGACACCCGCGAGGAATCCTTGTCCAACCTGCAGGGCATCAGCTTCCAATTGAACGAGATCGCCGCCGAGCTACAGGACTACCTCGACGCGCTCGAGTATGACCCGCGCCGCCTGAACGCGGTCGAGGGCCGGCTGGAATTGATTAGCGACCTGAAGCGCAAATATGGCGAGGCCGACGTGGCTGGTCTGCTGGCCGCGGCCGAGCGGGCCGAGAGTGAACTCAAAACGCTCGAAAACAGCGGGGTGCGCACGGCCGAATTGGAAGCCGAGGAAGAGGCCTATCTGCGCCGCATCGGGCAGATGGCCGGGGCGCTTTCCCGCAAGCGGCGCGCCGCGGCTGAGCAGTTGTCGGCCGCCGTGGAGACCCACCTGGCGCATCTCAAAATGGAAGGCGCGCGCTTCGGCGTCGATTTCCAGACCCAGGAGCAGGCCACCGGGGCGTTTGTCGAGGTGGATGGCGTCGAGCGCCGCCTGACATTTGACCAGACGGGCATCGACCAGGTCGAGTTCCTCATCTCGGCCAACCCGGGCGAGCCGCTCAAGCCCATGGCCCGCGTGGCCAGCGGCGGCGAGACAGCCCGATTGATGCTGGCTCTCAAGACGGCCCTGGCCCAGGTGGACCAGACGCCGACCCTTATCTTCGACGAGATCGACCAGGGCATCGGCGGCCGCGTGGGCGATGTCGTGGGCCGCAAGCTGTGGGGGCTGGCGGCTGAGGCCGACCATCAGGTGGTC